>WRNS01000132.1 GCA_009776495.1 Methanobrevibacter sp.
TTTTTAGTTTTTTTTTCAAAACTTTTTTCATTATTAATCAATAAAATTAAATAAAAAGAATTTAAAAAATAATTGTATAATAGTTAATAGCTTTTTTAGATTCTAAATTTATTAATTAATTTCTACATTAATCAATTGTTCAACATTAATCAATTGTTTATGAGTGATTGCAATGATTAATATATTTGACGCTATTTTCAATAAAAATCTTAATTTTAATTAAAAAATATTCTACAAAGTCTTTTATTTCTTAAAAAAAAAGATATAATAAGAATTTTTTTATAATCATATTACTTTTGAAAATTGATTTAATAGGTGGTTTAATGAGAGTATTACTCATTCATTCTGATTATTTAAAATATAAAACAAAAAATAAAACTCCAATAGCTGAAGAAATACAGGAAACTAAGAAAGAAGGTTTATTTAAAGAGTCATTGGTTGTTTTCACAGCCGTGGAAAAAGAGGATGAAAAAAATCCTGAAGCGGTGATAAAAAATTTAATAGCTGAAATAAAAAAAGTCAATAGCCAAGTAAAAGCTGAAAATATAGTCTTATATCCATATGCTCATCTATCATCTTCATTAAGTTCTCCTAAATCTGCAATAGCTATTTTAAAAGAAGCAGAAGCTAGTTTAAATCAAGAAAACTTTGATGTTTTTAGAGTTCCTTTTGGATGGTATAAATCTTTTGAAGTTTCTTGTAAAGGACATCCTTTATCCGAACTTTCAAGGACAATATCTAATGAAGAAGTACCTGAAGAGGAAGAGCCAAAAGAAGAGGATGAAAAATCTAAATTTTATATTTTAGATAGTGATGAATTAATTAATCCTGAGGATTATAATTTTCAAAAATCTGATTTAAAAAAAATCATGGAATATGAATTAGGAATTGGTAAATCTAAAGATAAGGAACCTCCTCATGTAAAAATAATGAAAGAAAAAGAATTAGCTGATTATGAAAATGCAGCTGATGTTGGACATCTTAAATGGTATCCTAAAGGAAGACTTATTAGGGATTTATTATCTGATTATGTATATGATTTAGTGGTAGAAAGGGGAGCTATGCCTATTGAAACTCCTGTAATGTATGACTTAGATAACGATGCTATAAGGGAACATGCTTCAAAATTTGGAGAAAGACAATATAAAATTTCCACTAAGAAAGAGTTAATGCTTAGGTTTGCCTGTTGTTTTGGTGCATTTAGGGTCTTAGCCGAGTCTTTCCTAACTTGGAAGAATTTACCTGCAAGAGTATACGAACTTTCAACCTATAGCTTCAGGTTTGAAAAGAGTGGAGAAGTTGTAGGTCTTAAACGTCTTAGAGGTTTTACAATGCCAGATCAACATACAATTTGCGCTGATCTTGAACAATCATTAGCTGAATTTGAAAACCAAGTTGAAATGTGTAATCAAACAGGTCGTGACTTAGAAGTAAACTATGAGGTAATTTTTAGAGCAACTCAAGACTTCTATGAAACCTATAAAGAGTGGATGCATAAGATCGCAGCAAAATTGGGAAAACCTATTATTTTAGAATTAATTCCAGAGAGAAAGCATTATTGGGTATCTAAAATGGACTTTGCAGCAATTGATTATTTAGGCCGACCAATTGAAAATCCAACAGTGCAGATAGATGTAGAAAGTGGAGAAAGATTTGGTATTAGCTATTTAACCAAAGAAGAAAAAGAAGCTCATCCTATTGTTCTTCATTGTAGTCCTACTGGAAGTGTTGAAAGGGTTTTATGCAGTTTACTTGAAAAAGCAGCTATTGAAACTGATGAAAAACCTCCAATGTTACCTGTTTGGCTATCTCCTACACAGATACGTGTTATCCCAGTAGGTGAAAAACACTTAGAATTTGCAAATCAACTGGTTGAAGAAATAGCTACTCATGATATTAGAGTAGATATTGATGATAGGGATGAAAGAGTTGGTAAAAAAATTAGAAATTCAGCTACTGACTGGGTTCCATACGCGATAGTAGTTGGAGATACAGAAATGGAGACAAATGTTTTTTCCCTATCCAATCGTAGAAATAATGATAAAAAAGACATGACTATAGAGGAAATTATTAATGAGATTCATTCAAAGATAAAAAATAAACCATTTAGAAAATTACCTTTATCAAAGGTTTTATCTAAAAGGATAAACTTCCAATAGCTAAAATATTTTCAATAATTTAACTTATTAAATGTTTTTTATTTATAAATTTAATATATAGCTATTGTTCCTCTATATATGAACATATAAAATATTTAAAAAAACAGGGTCTTGTTTATATTAAAAGTAAAAAACAATAAATCTAGTAATTCAAGACATAGATTTCAAGTGTAATTAAAATCTTTTATTTTTTTCTTTAACTTCTAAGATATAGAATAAATGATGAAAAACTGATAATGCAGAATATAGAAACTAGTATTAATCCTAAAACTTGAAATTCTATTCCAATATCGTTTAAAATTGGATCAGCTTTTTGACTACTAGCAACTGTAGTATTATTTTCATTATCTGAACTGTTATTGTTGGAATCTTCTTCCACTTCTACAGTATTAACATTTGCAATTGGCATTGTTTTATTTGCATTTTCTATACTTTTAGTAAGATTTTTATTATCTTTTTTATCAACTTTTTTAGAAACTTTATCCTTAGTGTTTTTAACAGTTTTTTTTACAAGTTCTTTTCCATTTTTACTAGTTTTATTTTTAACAGCTAAAGAAGATGATTGTTGTTCTATAGATTTTTCACTAACAGAATTAATTTTTTCATTGTTTAAGCCGTCATCTGAATCTATAGCTACTGCAGTAGCTGAATCTACTAATGTTAAACATGCAATTGCAAAAATAGCAAAAACTATTAACACTAGCATCCCCCTAATATTGACTTTATTTTTAAACATAAACCCCACCTTTTGTTTTGAAACATTTCCTATTTTTTTAGAAATTTTTTCCAAAAACTATATTTTCGTTTTTCCAAAAGCTATATTTTCGAATTTTTCCCAATTTACTTATTCTGCAACATAAGAATTTACTTATTCTGCAACATAAGAATTTGCTTATTCTGCAACATAAGTAAAACAAAATTATAGTGATATTATTAAATTTTTAGTTTTTTTCCCATCATTGAAAAGTCGAATTTTTAAGTTTACTTTCGTGCTTTCCTGTTCCAAATATTGAAAAATCTCTCATCATAGTTTTTAGCTATGTCTTCATATTGATTCCAGACACCTATTGCTGTATTGGAAATCACGCTTCTCTCTTTTCCTGAAAATTTTGTAAAAATATGAATCATTTCTTTTCCATCTCTCACGATCATTTTTACAAAAGGAAGATCTGCTTTCATTATATTTACTTCACTATCCTTCAATTCCCTGATAATATTAATTTTCTTATTATCAACATAAGAGTAAGGAGAAGCTAATATATTGATTTCAACTCCTCGTTTAATTAGCCTATTGAATTTTTCAATTAATTGGTCAATTTCATTTTTAAACAAAAATCCCATTCTAATGTTAACGGTTTTTTTAGCTCTTGAGATAATCTCAAGTTCTTTTTTAATGATTCTCTCAGTACCGTGAATTAACCAAATTGGGGCTGGAATTTTTGATAATTGACTTTCATAAGCATAATTAAGCTTCATTTCAGTTTCTTCTAATTCTTCCAATATTTTTTCTTTACGGTGTTGAAATACTTCCTTGGGTGGAACAACGTGATATTTCAGAGGTCTTCCCCTTTCAATATCCACAAATCCTTTCTCACCTAAAATTTTCAAAACATCATAAATTTTTGATCTTGGAACACTTGAATTTGTACTGATTTCGGAAGCTGTTCCTGAAATCATATAAGTCAGCGAAAGATAGACTAGTGCTTGATAAGTACTTAGTCCCAGCTTTTTTAGTGAATCTATTGTTTTATTATCCAATATATCCCAACTAACTTCTTTAAAATAATTAAATCATCTAATAATAAATTTTTTACTTTATTTTTAATTTATTTTTAATTCATTTAATTATTTTTAGATATTAATCGAAAAATGTTCCAGAATTTCAATAATTAATTTATTTCATATTTCAATAATGTATTTATTTATTTTATTTTTTTCATATAAAAATTATTCTAAATAATTTTTTTATTA
>WRNS01000133.1 GCA_009776495.1 Methanobrevibacter sp.
CCATAAAATACATCAACATCTTCATCAGAAAGTTTTCTTGCTCTTTCGTCTCTTAAAGAATATATTTCTTTTGCGTTAGACACAAAATCTTTTACTTCATCTTCTTTAGTTAATATTCTAACAGATATTTCTTCAATAATTGGAAATTCCTCTTTAAACAAAATTCCGATGGCTTTAGCTAAGTCTACAAGTTTAAAACCAGATTCAATGCTTTCAGTACTTACACGACACCAAATTTGATCACGTTGATTTAAATGCATAAATCCTTGAACATAGTTACATAAATCATGATTTCTTCTTTCTATAACTCCTTCAAGCTCTTTTTCTAATTTTTCTCCTTTTATATCAATTTTTATGCCAAAAGGATAAATTTCCCCCTTTGTCATTTCAGATAATTCAGGGCCTATAACTTCATAGTTTCCATCCTTTAGAGAATCATTAACTTGAACAAGTTCTGCACCAATAGATTTAGGACCTGCTAGCTCAACATACATGTTAGCTGCACGTATTCTTTCACCTTCGTGCATAGGACCTACATCAACAGGGATGTCACTAAACATCTAATTCCTCCTCGATTAATTAAATTTGATTATCATTAATAAATTTTTTTAATAATAAAATATTTATAGATGAAAAATTTTTGAAAATTTTTAAATTAATTTATAAATTTATAAATAATTTTTAATTGATTTTAATATATTTTTAAATTAATTTCTAAATAATTTTTAAATAACTTAAAATAATTCTTATAATTTTAAAAAATCTTATTTTATTTTCATTTTTTCTAAATAATTGTACCATTCTTCATCTTTCATGTTTGGAAAAGATGCATCAGCATTTGAATGGAAATACTTACATATTGTTAATGTTTTTAAATGAGGTGCAAAGTGTTTTAAAGTGGAAAGTCCTTGAGAAGCTATATAATAAATACAACCAATAAACATGACTAAATCATGTTGTCCTTCACCTCTTATACCTTTCCAATCAGGATCTTTTAATAGATTGGTTATTTCAACAAGACCATAATAATCGCTTCTAATTCCATTTTCTTCAAAGGTTTTATAGGTATCTGCGGTTGTGACAATTGGAAGATTCCAATCATTAGCTATATCTTTTACAAAAGCCATAACAGGCTCATTTTTAGCTAAAGGGCCAACTACAAACAAAGGTCTTTTTGCCTTTTGAAGCATTAACTTAGCTATTTCAGGAGTAACCAACAATGATTGTTTTGGTCCTGCTATAACTGTTGGCTGCCATGGAATCACTCTATCCTTCATTTTATCAACTCATTGAATTTTCATTTCATTATATCATAGCTATTAAACAGTTTTTTTATTTATTGTTTTATTTTTTATCTCTGGGAAATCAAGAATTGATGGTTCCATAGCTAATTCTCTCTCTTCCCAATTATTTTCTTTTAAAATTTTTTTAACTTCATTTTTATAGGTTATTGGAATATCTTTTTCAGACCTAACAAACTTATAAATATCTCTAGGAATATCACCAAAGTATTTTTTATGTAAATCAATATAATGATTCAATTTTATTTGTCTTCCTTTATTATTGTCTGTCGGTCTAAGACATAGCTTGGCTAAAAATACAGTAGCTTCTTCGCGTGTTTCAGCGGCATAAAGCAAGTGTTCTGGAGCTGGTTCACCTTGGATTACTTTTCCAGTTCTCATGTCATTTAATTTCCATGTGTCTTCTTTATCAGTTCTTCCAAGATACAGTCTTCTGTACTTTGATCCATGTGGGCCAAGAACAACTGGAATTCCCCACCGATTAACACCAGAAGCAATAGCTGCTGCTTTTTGAGAATATGGACCCCATGCCATTCCACATGCACCTACACGATTAAGAATATAATCTGCAATCTCTTCAAAATTTCCTTCAAGTGGCTTTTTAGCAAATATATTAGCTATTTTTATAGCTACTCCAGGAATATGGGCATTTGACAGACATGAACCCATGTTAACAAGTCCTCGAGCATCAAATTCTCCACCATACTTTTCATACAAGGTTTTTCCTTCTGAGTCCTTGTACTCTCCAATAGACATTGAACCACAACCAGTGGTAACCACAATATAGTTACGTTTTAAGAATTCCTCGGCCATTATAGCTACATCTTGTGATCCTTGGGGAAAATTAGTACATCCTACAAAAGCTATAACACCAGGAATATCGCCTAGAACGATTGGAGCACCAACACGCCTAACTTCTACATCTTGCACTGGTCCTCTTCCTACACGAACATTGTATTTATGCTTCTTTTGATTATTTTCACCTATTTTTGCCATTAAAGACATGATTTTAATATTTTCAGGACATTCCTGCTCACATCTTCCACAAGTGTAACAAATATCATGATCATATAAATTTTCAGCCTTTAAAAAGTCTCCAGAACCAGCGGCACTTACAGCATCCATTATTTTAATACTATTTGGACAAACCCTCACACACCATTCACATTCTGTACACTTAGCTGCGTCTTTTTGAATCTCATCCATATTAGGTAATATCTTTAAATCTGCCCTTCTTTTTGATAAAGGAATAGCTAATTTTGATGCTACTTCTCCCACTTTCTCTGGTGATAAAATCAATGCCCCATCAATTTTTTTACTCAATATGTCAGCTACAATATCATCTGATGGGTCATTTGTTCTATCTGGTAAACCATAACATAGCTTATCTGTGGTAGCTATAACTGCAGTATCGGTTTTTTTAGCTTCTTCAAGAACATCAGTTCTAACACATTGCTCATCTACAACTATTACATCAGCTACTCCAGCTCTTAAAAATTTAAGTTGTTTTGAAATTGGTCCAACAACCTTAGCTCTATTAGTATATCGTGTAATATCTAATGATGCACAACAGATGCCACATAACTCAATATCTTCTTCCATTCCATTATCTTCTAAATAATCAACGATTCCGGATCCAGGAGCTACATTATGACCAATGCATAAAATGACTGGTTTATCTCTATCGATGACTCCCACACCAAGTTCTACAAGAGGTACATCTGCATCACCCTTTGGCAAATCAAGTGCAGCTATTTGAGCAATATCCCCTATTTCTTTTCCAATATTATCCATTAAACCTGCATGAAGTGCTTTAGATTCAAAATCAAGGTGATTTCCTTCCTGACCCGTGTGACAAGCTGAAAGAAGATGGAGATTTTGCTCTTCCATATAGGACATAGCTTCTCTCAAATCACCAAGTGTTTTAGGTCTTTTTCCAATTAAAGTTCTTATTATTGGTGCCTCAATATCGATATTATTTCCAAAATCAATAGGATGATTTGGTCCAACTTTATGGATTAAATATTCTAATAAGTGTCTTGCATGACCTGAATGAGCAGCTGCACCTATACAACAAGTAAGTAATGCAAAACGCCCTTGTTGAGCTTCAATAGATATACCACAAGCTCCTTTTTTACCTGTTAAATCACATTTTCCAAAGGTACACAAACAACACATATCACAAAAGGGAGCGTAAAATGGAGCATATCTTTCTAATAATTTCATATCCCAAGATCTTAAATCTGTAACCGATGGTTTTGGAGTAGGACCCATTTTAATCTCTTCAAAATTATCATCTTCATCATCGAAGACAATTTCCCCAAAGGAAATTTCTATATCCTTTGATTTCCAAAAATCATCCTTTAAATCTTTAGGTTTTACTGGATTAGGTGTCAAAGTCATCACCAAAAATTTCTCTATCTATATTATTAAAATAATTATCGGAATAAATGTTTAAATATGTAAATAATGTAGCTACTAGAAAAAATAAATAATGAACAATTGTACAATAATTGAAAAAACTATAAATAATTGATATACTTTAAATTAAATCAAAATTTTTATAGATTCAATTAAAAAAACATCTTATTTTAATTTATAACTAATTATCATGAATTAGTATGTTTATTTTCTCATAATTTTTGTATTAAATAAATAAATTAATAAATTAAAAACTCTGGCTTGTTCAAATTATAAATTAAAATCAACAATCAATTTTTATTCAATTTTTAAAAAATATTATTTATAAATTTGAAAAATTATTAATTGTTTAATGTGATATTCTATTTCAAATTTAAAATATATATATTTTTGGTATTAATTATCA
>WRNS01000134.1 GCA_009776495.1 Methanobrevibacter sp.
AAATAAATATAAAATTAATATAAAATTAATATAAAATAAATAAAATTTTAAAATTTATAATAAATTATTAATTATTAAATAAATTATTAATATTACATAAATTATTAATTATTAAATAAATTATTAATATTAAATTAACAGTTTAAATATTTTTTTAATCAATATTTTTAGGAGAATCTTAAATGAAAATGTATTATGATAAAGATGTGGACACAGGGGTTTTAGCAAATAAAACAGTAGCTGTTATAGGATATGGTAGCCAAGGAATGGGTCAATCTCGAAACATGGCCGATAGTGGAATAAATGTTGTGGTTGGCTTAAGAGAAGGAGGTTCCTCTTGGAAACAAGCTAATGATGATGGAATGAATGTTAAAACAATTGAAGAAGCAGCTAAACTTGCAGATATCATACACATTTTACTTCCTGATGAGATTCAAGCTAATGTTTATGAACAATCAATAGCTCCTTATGTAAAGTCAGGTAATACTCTATCCTTTTCTCATGGATACAATATACATTTTAAATATATTAAAGTTCCTGAAGATGTTAACGTTACTATGATAGCTCCAAAAGGACCAGGATCCATGGTTAGAAGAACTTATCAAGAAGGATTTGGAATCCCAGGTCTTGTAGCTGTTGAGCAAGATGCTACAGGTGATGCACTTCAAATAGCTTTAGCTATGGGTAAAAGTTGTGGACTATCTCGGGCTGGAATTCTTGAAACTTCTTTTAGAGAAGAAACTGAAACTGACTTATTTGGTGAACAAGCTATTCTTTGTGGTGGAGTTACAAAACTCATCGATGCAGGATTTACCACTCTTGTTGATGAGGGGTATCAGCCAGAAATAGCTTACTTTGAAACTTGCCATGAACTAAAATTAATAGTCGACCTCATATATGAAAAAGGATTTGCAGGTATGTGGAATGATGTTAGTAATACTGCAGAATTTGGTGGCCTTAGTAGAAGAGATAGGATTGTTAATGATGATGCAAAAAACGAGATGAAAAAAATACTCAAAGAAATTCAAATGGGTAAGTTTGCAAAAGAATGGACTCTTGAATCTAATGCCAAAATGCCTATGCTAAATAGAATGAGAGAATTAGAAAGTGAAAAAACAATTGAACAAGTTGGATCTAAACTTAGAAAAGCTTGTGGTTTAGAAAAGAAAGCTTAATAAAATATTTATTAAAATCTTCTCTTAAATTTTATTAAAATCCTATTTTAATTTTTATTAAAATATAATCTTAATCTTAAATTTTATTAAGATATAATTTTAAATTTTATTAAAATATAATCTTAATTTTAAATTTTTTTATTATTCTCTTTTTTTCATTAACCTCTTCTTCTTTTTTTATTATAACTCTCATAATTATTTTTTTCAAATTATATCAAAATCAAAAAATCGTCTATTAAGATTCACCACGACCAATAGCTGTTGAACCTGTTCTAGCTATTTTTTTAATTCCAAAACCTTTAAGTAAAGATATTAAAGCATTGATCTTTTCTGGGTTTCCTGTTATTTCAATGGTTAAAGTTGTTGTTCCAACATCGATGATTTTTCCTCTGAAAATATTGGTGTATTGAATAACCTCTGATCTTGTTTTTTCATTATCCGATTTTACTTTGATTAATGCCAATTCTCTTTTAACAGAATTATTTGGATCTAGGTCAATTACCTTAATAACATCGATTAACTTGTTTAAATGCTTGATTATTTGTTCTAAAACATTATCATCGCCATGGGAAATAATCACCATTCTTGCTAAACCTTCAACTTCTGATTCNCCNACNGTTATACTTTCAATATTAAATCCTCTTCTTGTAAACAAGCTTGAAACCTTTTGTAATACACCAGGTTTATTTTCTACCAATGTAGAGATAATATGACTTTTAGTTTCCATCTAATCACCTCCATCCTTAGCTACATCTTTGTTAACAACATCACCCTTAGTTAAATCATTTTCAGTTTTATATTCTCCAAGAATTTCAGTTATTCCACATCCTGGAGGAACCATTGGAAGAACTTCAGATTTATCAATGATTATATCTAATAAAATCGGTTCACCATCTTTAATAGCTGATTTTAAAGCTATTTCTACCTCACCAGGTTTTTCAATTCTGAGTGCATTAACTCCAAAGGACTCTGCTAATTTAACAAAATCAGGGGTTTGACCTAAGTCTGTATGAGATAATCTCTTCTCGTAAAAGAGATTTTGCCATTGGTAAACCATTCCAAGTTTCCTATTGTTGAATAAACAAATAATCACTGGAATATCATATTCTTTAACAGTAGCTAAGTCTTGAGATACCATTAAAAATCCTCCATCACCTGTAACAGAAATTACATCCTCTTCAGGCATAGCTACTTTAGCACCAATAGATGCAGGGAACCCAAAGCCCATGGTTCCAAGTCCACCAGAGCTAATGAATTTTCTTGGTTTAACCGTGTTTAAAAAGTGGGCTGCCCACATTTGATGTTGTCCAACATCGGTGGTTACTATTGAATCCTCCTTTAAAGAATTAGCTATTTCTTTAATAACTTGTTGTGGTTTGAAAGGAACCTCATCATAGCTTACCCTTGGAATACAGCTATTTTTAAATGAAATTGAATCTTTATACCATTGTTTTGATGGGAGAGAGCTATTATTTAAGGATTTAATACTATCTATTAATGAATTTAAAACATTTTTTGCGTCTCCAACTATTGGAACATCCACTTCAATAATTTTTCCAATTTCGGTTGGATCGATATCAATATGAATTATCTTAGCATTTTTTGCAAAATCATCTGGTTTTCCAGTTGCTCTATCCGAGAATCTGCAACCAATAGCTATTAAACAATCACTTTCATCAACGGATAAATTAGCTACTTTTCTTCCATGCATTCCAAGCATTCCAAGTGAAGCTTCATCATCCTCTGGAAAAGATCCTTTACCAAGTAATGTTGTGGTGACTGGTGCTTTAATAAGTTTTGAAAAAGTTTTAAGTTCTTCTGATGCATTTGAACTTATAACCCCACCACCAGCTAATATTATAGGTTTAGATGATTCTATGATAAGTTTTGATGCTTTTTTAACTTGTCTAGGATTTCCCTTAATGGTGGGATTGTAACCTGGTTTTTCAAGTGATCCTTCTTTAAAAACATTTAACTCTTCTTCTTGAACATCCTTTGGAACATCAATAACAACAGGGCCAGGACGTCCACTTAAGGATATTTCAAAACTAGAATTAACTATTAATGGAATTTCATCGGCGTTTTTTGGCTGGAAAGTATGTTTTGTTATAGGCATAGCTATTCCGAGCATATCAACCTCTTGAAATGCATCATTACCAATCAAATGTCTTGGAACTTGACCAGTAATAGCTATTACTGGTGAAGAATCCATATGAGCTGTAGCTATTCCGGTTACCAAGTTAGTTGCACCAGGNCCAGAGGTAGATATACANACNCCNACCTTTCCTGAAGCTCTTGCAAAACCATCTGCTGCGTGAGCTGCACTTTGCTCATGTCTTACCAAAATATGATTTAAATTTGAATCATAAATCATATCATAAAGAGGAAGAACTTGTCCTCCAGGATATCCAAAAACCGTGTCTGCACCTAAATCTATTAGTGATTTTATTATGGCCTCTCCGCCTCTCATTTAAACACCGATATTAATTTTATTATGGCTTTTCAGCCTTTCATTAAACATATGAAAAAATATTATAAAAATAAAAATAATCTTTATTAATATATTGTATAGTATAATTTCTATTAAAAAATCATTTCTATAAACATCATGATTTAAATATTATTAGAATAATTTTATTTTTAAAAAAAATAATTCATTTTTTTAAAAGTCATAAGTTTATTATATTTATAAAAAAATTAAACTTTATCTTTTCATGAACTAAACTGTATTTTTTTTTTGAATTTTGATAAAAACAATATATGATATCTACTTATTTATATATAAGATTAAGAAAAATTTTCGAAAAATAAAAAAAATAAATTTTTTAAAATTAAAAAAAAAAGAAAAATAAAAAAAATTAAAAATATTTAACTGACTTTTAAGAGTATTAAATTACATAAAAGATTAAATATGTGTAATGATTCTTT
>WRNS01000135.1 GCA_009776495.1 Methanobrevibacter sp.
AAATTTTATAATTTTAATTTTTTTAATTATTATTATTTTTTTTTAATATTCATTAATATTTTATTTTAACATTATTTAAATTTAATATTAAAAGTCAACTTTTCATTTGGATTGATAAAATATATTTATAATTCTTTATAAACCATATTTAATATTAAATTAAAAATTCCTTAAATTATTTTTTAATATTTTTTGGAGGATTTTTTGCAATACTTTATTTATTAAAAAATATATATATCAAATTATTAATATTGTAAAAATATTAGTTTTTATAAAAAGAATTGCTATTATATTTTTTTCAATCATTTGCTAGTGTTTTGAGGGATTAACTTGCATTTTATACTTGTAATTTTATTATTTTTATTAAGTTCAATTAGTTCATCTAATAGTAAGGAAGAACAATCTGTTTCTGTAGTAATTCCGGCCTATAATGAAGAAAGAACAGTTTCAAATGTGGTAAATGTAGTAAAGGAATTGTCTTATGTGGATGAAGTTATAGTTGTTGATGATGGTTCCATTGATAATACGGTTGAAGAGGCCAAAAATTCAGGAGCTACTGTAATTTCCCATACAAAAAATCAAGGTAAAGGTTCAGCTATTAATACCGGATTTAGGCATTCTAAAGGGGATATTGTCGCATTCATTGACGCCGATATTTACAATTTTGATTATGATAAGATTGATTCCATTATCCGGCCTATTTTAGAAGGAAAAACTGATATTACAAAGACTAAATTCATAAGAGAAAGTGGCCGTGTTACAGAACTCACAGCCAAACCCTTATTAAAGTTTTTTTTCCCAGAAATCACTTTTGATCAACCACTTAGTGGACAATTTGCAGGTAAACGCTCAGTGTTATCAAAAATAAAGTTTGAAAAGGATTATGGCGTAGATGTAGGTATTGTTTTAGATGCTGATGCACATGGTATTCAAATAGAAGAAGTTGATATTGGGGAGATTAAGCATGAAATGTCTCCACTAATGGGATTAAATGAAATGGCTAATGAAGTGGTTAGAACCATTATTAACAAATCCATAGAGTATGGCCGAGTTACTATGATGGATTCCATGGGGAACTATATTAGAATGGCAACATTAGGTCTTTCACTTATTATTTTAGGTTTATTCACTTTATTTTTTGTTCAAGGGATTCCTCTTGAGATTGGAATAGCTATCGGTATAATAGGTTTGATAATAGCTATTTATCATCTTTTTAAACTTATTATAAAGTCAATAAATATATTTAGAAATAAACCCAAAGCTAATCTTTTGAAACCTTTTTTTAAAATGCATTTTTCAGTTATTATCTCAGCATTTGTATTGATTTTAATGATTTCAACCTTTTTAAGTGCAGCAAACTTTAGCGATGGAAAAATATCTATTGAACCAACATCAAGAACCTTAGTAATATTTCCAGATTCCCCAGAACAACCTATCTATGTAAGAGGACCATATAAAGTTGATAGTGCACTTGAAAATGAAGTAAATATTATAAGGATTCCTGAAGATGCTTTAAAAACCTTAGAACTTAGCTATGGAGATAAATTAATAATAAATGGCCAATATTACACAGTCAATAAGACGAGAGACTGGGAAACTAATGTTTTAAGATTGCCTGAAGATGTTAGAAAAAGTTTTAGTGTTCAAGTTGGAGACACTATATCTGATGGCCGCATTAGAGGAATTTTTGAAGGAATAGAAGTAGATCATCCAATCAATTCAACTAATTTATCGAATATAGCCTCAACAAATGAGTATTTTATCATCAATTCAAGATTAACTTCTGGATATGTATTTGAAATTTATTTGGATAATAAATTGATAGATAATTTAACTTGTGCAGTTAAAAATGGTTCTGAGTACAGTATATCTGCAAATGGATATAATATAAAATCTATACTAATGGAAGATATCAGGGTAAATAATAGCTATTTTACTTACTATGGAGATCACATAATTGAGATAAAAGTTGTAGACAAAGTTTCAAGCTCAAAATATTTGTTTCCAAATAGCCTTGGCTCATTTTTAAGTTTTAATTTTAATCCTATTTATTAAACAAATAGGATAAATTAATTAATAATAAACTTTAGTAGCTTCAAATAAATTATTATAAATGCCTAGAGCAGCTAAAGCACCTATTTTACCAAGATTCCCTGTGATAGGTATTAAAGGGATATTTAACTCATTAGCTACTTTTTCAGCTTCTTCAATTGTAATCATTTTGGTTTTAGCGTCCATAGAATAATTTTTTAATTGTTTAGGAATTTGTATGCCATCTAAAATAGCTATGGCCGTATCATCAGAAAGAGTATTTTCTTTTAATAGACTTATGATCCTATTAATCAATCGTTCTTTTTGTTTTGGTAAAATTCCAAAAGTTAAAGCTATTGAAACAGAATTTTGAGTTTTATTTGGGTTATGGGGGTATAATTGTACAATCACATGGTCTAAATACTCATAACCTTCTTTTTGTAGCTGAGTAGCTATATTATGGGCCGTTGTCCAAGTGGCTCCTTCTTCTTTTGTGTCAGTATCATCAATTCCAATAGTGATTTTTTCCATTATAGGTGTTACTACTGTAGCTTTTCCCTCTTTAGAGCCTCCTCCTTCATTAAACAGCTCTACATGTTCAATTCCTTCCGCCATCCCACGGCATCTACCAGCTCCAACACCAGCACCAGCTAATCCACTATGGGTGACTTTAACAAATTCCCCTTCAATAGCTACTTCTTCTATCCCTGCAGCATTAACACTAGCTTTTAGTTCTAAAGGAGTTTTTCCAATTTTTGTGAGAAATACGTGCTTATTACCATCTCTATAAGCTTTTAAAATAAGGGGGCTGTTTTTTTTGTATTGGTTCACTAACCAGTGAGCACCAGAAATACAAGGATGGTACTCAATTATTTCAACAAGGTCTCCATCTACCAAAGTTATTACTTTTTCGTAGGGAGCTATCCACGGATCTTTAAACTTTTTTTTCAAGTCTTTAGGTTTTAAAATTTCCATAGAAATCAATACTATTAGACATTATAAAATAACTTAATATATCTGTTTTATTAGTTTATTATTTAATATATCTGTTTTATTAGTTTATTATTTAATATATCTGTTTTAGCAATATGGATTACTAATATATCAAGTTTTAGATAATATAGATTACTTAAATATCTAGATTTTTTCTAATCTACTGCACATTTTCACTGCAGCTTCAACGGCTCTTTTACCGTATTCTACACGTTTATGAGCATCTAGTCGTGTCATCCCTGGACCACTAATTCCAAGCGCCACGGGTTTTTCAAAGTCAAGAGACAAATCAGCTATTTTACGAGAAGCATGTTGAGCTACAATTTGGTCATGATCAGTAGAACCTTCTATAACTGCTCCAAGAGTTATAACTGCATCAATGTTCTCTTTTTCCAACAGTTTTTTTATAGCTAGAGGCATGTCAAAAACCCCAGGAACAGAAACGACTTGAGTTATTTCACATTCTCGAATTTTTGCTTCTTCTTTAGCTAGTTCTAACATCATGTGAGTTAAGTCATAATTAAATTCAGCTACTACTGCCCCTATATTATACTTTGCCATTAGATTCCTCCAATAAAATCCTATTTGTTTTTGGATATATCATTTAAAATTAGAATGAATTAATTGAATATTTTTTTAAAGTTTTTTTACTAATTTAATTGGTATATTTTTAATTTTTTATAACATATTTTTTTTAAGTATTTATAAAATTATATTTTTTTAAAGTACATATACTAAAAAACCTGCAACGGCACTAAAAACCATAATTAATATAATTAGTATAGCAACAATCTTGGGCCAATACATATTTAACCTCCAATCTATTGGTTTATTGTTAATTTTTAATTAAAACAAATCATTTAAATTATATTTTTTTAACATATTTTTTTACTTTTTTCTTTAACTTTTATTTAAAGAAAAAAATTTTTTTAATAAATATTAATAAATACTTTATTAATTTTTTTATTATTATAATTTATGTCTATTTAGCTATTGTTTGATAGATTTAACTTTTAAATTTTTCATTGGAAAATCTGTTTATTGTTTTTTTTTTTTTTTTAATTGATTTTTTT
>WRNS01000136.1 GCA_009776495.1 Methanobrevibacter sp.
TTTTTAATTTTTTAAAAAAATTAATAATGAAACTAATCAAATTTATTATTTTTTAATTTTTTAAAAAAAAATAATAATCAAATTTATAAAACTCTTTAAAAAAATTTTTATTTTTATTATTTATTAAAATATATTGAATATGGGACTATAATGAACTTTATTGATTATTTTTATAAGCTTTTTCAAAGTTTTAAGAAAAATAGCTATGAAAGAAAAGTTAAAAAAATAGCTGCTAAATGTGGTAATGATTTGAAAGTAAATTATCCATCATATGTAAGTGAAAATACTTTTTTAGGGGATAATGTTAACTTTAATGGAATGAAAATTCAGGGGAAAGGAAAAGTTACCATAGGAAATAATTTCCACTCTGGAATTGACTGTATGATAATTACCGATATTCATAATTATGATAACGGAGAAGCTATTCCCTATGATGAAACTATAATTTCAAAGGATGTAGTTATTGAAGATAATGTATGGCTAGCAAATAAGGTTATGATTCTTCCAGGTGTGAAAATTAAAGAGGGAGCTATTATTCAAGGTGGAAGTGTAGTGGTCAATGATATTGAAAAATATGCAATAGCTGGAGGACATCCAGCTAAAGTATTTAAATATAGAAATATTGAACACTATGAAAGATTGAAAAAAGAAAAGAAATTTCATTGAATCATCCATAAAGCTTTATTTCTAGGAGCATTTTAAAAACAGTACATAACTTCTTATTTTTTTTATTCATTTATATCATTAAATATTGAATTTTTATATTTATACATTGAAAATCTTTTCAAATAGTATCTAATCTACGATTCTCTTATCATCTCTTTAAAGAATTTAAATTCTTCTTTTTCAATACCTTTTATTAAAAATAGAATTGCAAAATAAAGGAAAATAGCTACAATTATAGTGAGAATAACACTTATATTTTCCACAGGATTTACAACTAATACGAATATTCCCATAATAAATGCTGCTAAAATAGTTTTAGCTAATGATTTATACTCGAATGGAAGTTCAAAATATTTTTTACTGTAAAATGATGTAATTGCAAAGGCTAAAAAGTAGCAAGTCAAGGTTACTATAGCTGCCCCAATGATTCCAATGTAAGGAACAGCTATTAAGGTAAATACAAAGTTTGAAAATCCGACAATTATCCAGATATTACCAAGTATTTTTGTTTTTTTCTCTAATATCAGTATATTATTAATTATACCGTAAATTCCCATGAAAATTGCTCCTAAACAAACAAAAGGAGTTATCAAATAACCATTCATAGCTATTTCCTGATTAGAAATTATTAGAAGAATTTGTTTAGAAAGAATGGAAAGACCAATAGCTGCTGGAATGGTTATGAGTAAAAAATATTTCATAGAGTATTTCAGAAAAACACTTACCTTTTCTAAGTTTCCTTCTTCAAAATATTTCGGAAGGATGGTTGGGAGAAGAAGTGCAAATGGAGATAAAAACATTAATAATATACTTCCTAATGCATAGCTTGGGGCATAATAACCTACGGCTGCAGATCCAAGGAATATTCCAATAATATACTTGTCACTTGAATCAACCACCCATGAAGAAACGTTACCTGGTATGGTTGGAATAGCAAATTCCAATTCTTCTTTCAAATACTGAAATTTAGGAATAGCTAATCCTAAATAAACAAATATTATAATGGCCATAATAATAAAAACAGCTAAATAACCTACTAATAATCCAATTACAACTGTTTGAATATTGTAACCTGTTAAAACTAGATAAGAACTTATCACAATTCCAATATAAGTTTGTAAAACTAAAAATAAAGAATATCTTTTAATTTGTTGAAATGTTCTAAAAAAGCTAATCAACATTAAGTTCATACAAGCAAAAAAAGATATTATAGCTGTTAAATAAACAACTTGTAAATTTCCTCCAAAAATACTGTTAGCTATTATGTCTTGGAATATTAAAAAAATACCAGAAATAAGTAAACTGATAGTAAATACTACCACAAGCATTGAATAAAAAGATTCTTTTATTTTATTTTTGTTTTTTTCCGCAGATAAAAATCTTACCATTGTAAAAGGAAGACCAAGATTAGCTATATTCGGCACTAAAGCTATTGTTGTGTTTACTTGTGCCCATATCCCATAGTCAGCAGTTGAAAGATTTTTAGTGATTATTGGAATAAATATTAACCCACTTAAAGAAATCAATATATTTGTAATTCCTACTAAACCTATTCTTTGGACAAATAACTTGTATTCATTCAATATTACACCAAAATTGCAATTATAAATTAATTAAATTTTATCCTTTGATATTATTTTATTAAATTTATTTAAATTTGATTATTAAATCTTTAAAAAGAAATTTTTATAATTTTTTAGAAATAATTATTTTAAAATAATTCGTTTTAAAAATGACTTATCATACTTTTTAAAGAAAAAATCCTTGTCATAACTATTTACTTTAAAATTAGCTATGGAATCAATGAATTCCTGAGCAGTAACTATTTTTTTTACATAATTTTTTTCAACTAAACTATCCATGTACTCTGAACCAGGTGAATCTAAGATAAAGGTTTTATCATTGAATAAAAGTCCTTCATAAATAGCTGTTGAGAAAACTCCTACTTGATACTCGCTTTTTGAAAATAGATCATATAAAGAAACTTCAGAATTATCAATAATATGAAAATTAGCTAATTTTTCACATTTTTTTAAATAACTATAATTTTTTTGCCAGGTAGAGTATTCTCCAGGATGTAATTTATAAATTATCTTATATTTTTCTTTCATATTTTCTAATTTTTTAGCTACATCATATGCAAACTCAGATAAATATTTTCCTATTACTCCTTGAGATATAAAAAGGATTTGATTCGATTTTTTCTCAATATTTAAGTAAGAGCGAATATTTTCATCTGAAAAAGGAAATCCACATGGAACAATATTCTCCATTTCAATAGGATAATTAGCTACTTCCCTCCAATAGCTTCCAAAAACTAAAATCTTACTTGGAAAGTATTTTATATTATTTTTATCCTTTTTGTTTGGAAAATTATAACCTAAATGATAATTACTAATAGTTCCATGTTGTAATTCTATAACTTCAATATTATTATCATGGGCCGCGGCAATCATTGCTTGATTTTCATAAGCCACCACCACAAAAACATATTTAGGAGTTCTTTTTTTAAATAACTGATCATATTTTTTATATTGATATTTAAAGTCAAGAATATGGTTTTTCATAATATTTAATAAGTCAATTTCGATGTTGAAGCTAGAACTTATTTCCCGTTGAATAATATCTATTTTATCTTTTTCATTAGCTTCCCAATGAATTTTTGTTCTTTTTTTATAAAAGTAGGAACCTAAAAGGAATGAATCATTATATTTGATATATTCTTCTTTTTTTGTGAAATGTTTATTTAAATAAGGAGTTTCAATCACTTCATAGCTACTTGTATCTAAATCATCCATTAAGAAATAGCTATAAATATCTTTAAATTCCCCCTTATGTTTAACTTTCCGAGGATGATCAAATATTAAAATATTTTTATGGTAATCCCCTTTTAATGGGTTTGAAAATAAGCTATTTTTAAGAAAAGGGAGAAATGATAAAATTTTGTCAATTAGCGTTATCTTTGCTTGTTGGGGAGCACCAAAGACTCGAATTTTTCGAGATATTTCATAGTAAACATAGATTCTAACTAATTGCCATGCATATACTCCTTGAATTTTCATTTGATTTAAATCATATTTTTTTTCAAGTGAAAAAAGTGTATCACAGACTTCTTTAATGGTTTTATTTGAAATTGAATAATTTTGAGTTTTTTCAGACATAGGAAATTCACTTTGTTTTATTTGTGTTTGGAAATAGCTAATGATTAAATTGAATTTTAATAGGCATAAATTAAAAAATTAAAAAATTTTTTAAAAAATTTATTTGATTAAAAAAGATATTATTTATTTAAAAACATAATAATCTAATTAAAAAATAATTATTTTTCAAACCTAAATATTGATTAAAAAGAATATTTTTATTTAAAAATATAATAATTTTATTAAAATATAAAATTAAATTAATAAAAATATAAAAA
>WRNS01000137.1 GCA_009776495.1 Methanobrevibacter sp.
TTTTATTTTTAAAAATTTTTAAATCATCAAGAAAAAAATTAATAAAAAATTAAATTTTTAAGTAAACCTAAAAATTTATATATAAAAAAATCAATAATATAAATATGAATTTAGGTATTCCTAAATTTTACTAAAAATAATTATTTAAAGTATTTATGAGGGAAAAAAATGGAGGAAAAAAATAAAAAATCCATTAAAAGATTGAATGAGCTAAAAAACGGAGAAAAAGGAACAATTGTTTCGTTCAATGATAAAGGAGATGAAGAATTAAAGAGACACTTGTTAGGAATGGGATTTGTTAAAGGCTCAGAAATAACTTTTGAAAAAACCGCTCCATTAGGAGACCCTATAAAACTTAAATTAAAAGGATATTCAATCTGTCTTCGTAAAAATGAAGCAGAAAACATCAAAGTCCAATTGATAAACGTATGATCTATAATCATTCTTATTTTAAATTAGCTAACAATCGTCAACCTTTAGATAAGTAGCAATAAATTGATTAAATAGCTATTTATCAAATTTATAAAATACTATTTTTCTAATTAAATCACCCAAATAAACCTCCTAATTAAATCACCCAAATAAACTTCCTAATTAAATTAACAAATTAAATTTTCTTATTGAATAATCCATTGAAAATGAGTAAGTAATAAATAAATAAACTTTTTTTAAAAAATATATTATTTTTCTAGGTGAACCACTAATGGATAAGATAAAAATAGGGCTTGCAGGTAATCCAAATGTTGGAAAAACAACATTATTTAACCAATTAACAGGATTACATCAACATGTAGGAAATTGGCCTGGAAAAACCGTTGAAAAAGCTGAAGGTTATCTAAATTTTAACAATAAAAGGATAGACATAGTTGACCTTCCAGGGAATTATGCTTTAAGTGCACATTCAATTGAAGAAGTAGTTTCAAGAGACTTTATTGTTGATGAAAGTTCTGATCTCATCATCAATGTTATCGATGCTGGTAACATTGAAAGAAATTTGTATTTAACCATTCAAATGATGGAACTTGGAACAAACTTGATTCTTGCCATAAACATGAATAAATTTGCAAAGGAAAAAGATTATCTCATAAATATAGCTAAATTATCTGAACTATTAGGAATCCCAGTTATAGAAATGGAAGCAAATGATAATACTAAGAAAAAAGAATTATTAAATCTGGTGGAAAAAGTAATAGAAAATCCCGTAGATAGTAGTAGAAAGTTAGTGTATGGAACAGAGTTAGGAGAACATTTGTGTGACCTTCAGAGGTTAATTGTAGAAGATAAAAATTTGTTGAATGTTCCACCATCATGGACAGCTATTAAGCTACTTGAAAATGATGATATTATCATTGAAAAAGTAAAAAATTCACCACTAAGCTTGAAAATATTTGAAGAGTTAGAACGATTAAAAAAACATTTGAAAGACATTTTTGGAGAAAGTAGTGAGGAAATAATAGCTAACTATAGATATGCATTTATTGATGGTTTAATTAAGGAAACATTGACAAAACCTGAAATTGAAAAAATTACACTTACAGAAAGGATTGATAATATTGTTATAAATAGAATTCTAGGTCTTCCAATATTTATAGCTATTATGTGGCTGATTTTTCAAATAACATTTACCCTGAGTTCTCCACTACAACATATGATTAACCAAGGGTTTAGGATTCTTGGAGAAAATACTTTAATATTTTTAGGAAAGAGTTGGTTTTCTTCCTTAATTGTGGATGGAATAATTGGAGGAGTGGGAGGAGTTTTAACCTTCTTACCAATAATTCTTTTAATGTTTTTAATGATTAGTATTCTTGAAGATTCTGGATACTTAGCTAGAGCCGCGTTTGTAATGGATAAAGTCATGCATAAATTAGTAGGATTACATGGAAAAGCATTTATACCTATGATATTAGGATTTGGATGTACTGTTCCTGGGATAATGGCTACTAGAACCATGGAACATGAAAGAGACAGGGTATTAACCATGTTAATAATTCCTTTTATGTCATGTTCAGCTAGGTTACCAGTTTATGCCTTATTTGTAGCTGGGTTTTTTAGCATCTACCAAGGAGAAATAATTCTATCATTATATCTTATTGGAATAATTCTAGCTATTTTTNTAGCATTTTTACTCAAAAGATCATTGTTTAAAGGAATGTCTAGCCCTTTTGTNATGGAACTTCCTTCATACAAATTACCATCTATTAAAGGAGTTTTAATGCATACCTGGGAGAAGGGATTTGCATTTATTAAAAGAGCTGGAACAATTATACTTGCAGCTTCTCTAATACTATGGGTTTTAAGTAGTTTACCTATGGGAGTTGAGTATGGATCTCAGATGAGTGTTACTGGACAAATCGGAACAATCATTGCACCAATTTTTGCCCCTCTTGGTTTTGGAGATTGGCAATCCTCTGTGTCTTTAATTTTTGGAGTTGTAAGTAAAGAAATTGTGGTTGCATCATTTGGTACCTTATTTGCAGGAGCAGCAGATGGAAATGGAATAAGCACAGTACTACATGGACTCTTCNCACCTTTATCAGCATATTCTTTTATGGTGTTTGTACTACTGTATGTGCCTTGTTTTGCATCAATAGCTACTGTAAAAAAAGAAACTAACTCTTGGAAATGGCCAATAATGATGGTAGCTATTACTACCCTGACAGCTTATGTTGTATCTTTTATAATTTACCAAGGTGGATTACTTTTAGGTTTCGGATAATTTAAACTGGCATCAGGATTACTTAGAAAAGTTATGAATCATTTTAAAAATTTATGAATAATTTTAATTAATCTAATATTAAATAAATTGAACTAAATTTAAAGGGAACATGAAATTTAATAATTAAATTTAAATTTTTTTATAGCTTTTAAAATCCTTAAATATATTGATTTTATAAAATTTTTTGTAATTTTTTATAATATTTAATATAATTCTTGTTCTATATGAATTATTAATTAAAATAAATTAAAAACTGTTTTACTCTTTCTACAGCTTCTTTTTATTAAAAAATAATTATTTCATAATATTTAAATATAACTGATTTTAAAGTATTATTAATGGTAAATAATATTCAAAAATTATTATATTAATGGAAAATTAATTACCAAAGACTAAATTGAAAAAATTTAAGATAGATGGTGGTAGCTCATGCCACTTAATAGGAGGGCAAATAATGAAAAATTCAAAAAGAATTTTTGCATTACTAATACTGTTTGTAAGTGTTTTGATATTTTCAATGCTAACAGTTACAGCAGCTGAAGTAAGTAAACAGCAAAAAAACATCAATGATGGCAGTATTCAGATTGAAGCAAATTACAAAAAAATTACAACCTTTAAAGTAACCTTTAAAGCCAATGGAGGTAAAATTGGTGCAAAAACCAAAGTATCTACTAAAATTACTAAGGGAGCTAAGATAAATAATTTTCCAACATCACCAAAAAGGACTGGCTATAAATTTAAGGGATGGTATAGTAAGAAAAGTGGTGGGAAAAAAATAAGCTTAAAATTTAAACCAACTAAGAAAGTGACATTCTATGCCCATTGGACAAGGTCTTTAACAGCTACAGAGAAGAAATTAGTAGGTACTTGGAATTGCTACGATACTGGTGATTCATATAAATTCACTAACAAAGGAAAATTTAAATACACTAATTATCTTGATTCAAAAACTGGAGATTTCAAGGTTTCTGATGGACAAATAACCTTCTCAAAAATTACTTGGAAATATGGTACTACAAAATATACGAACAAATATCCAAAAACAGTAGCAGATTATAAAGTTGAAAAATCCCCAAAAATGTTATATATGAAGATTAAATCTCTCACTTACCCAGATTTAGATTATTTACTTTTATCTAACTATAAAATCTACTCCAAAGCAGTTTAAATCCATGTTAATTTTAAACTTGAAAAATAGCTATTTTAGCTATTAGTAGTGGAGAGTTAAATCGTAAATGGGAATATAAATAAAATTTTATTTTTTAATTTTTTTAATTTTTTTATTTCTTTTTTTTTATATTTTTTTAAAATTTTAATAAAAAATCTTTGTGTTTTACTTTTAAATAGACA
>WRNS01000138.1 GCA_009776495.1 Methanobrevibacter sp.
GACTTCCCCCATTATTTTTGCTAACGAACCTTTGACTTTTGTGCTAATTTTTTCTCTAAAATAGTTAACTAACTTACTTTGATCAACATGACTTTGAGTTCCCACAACCTTTATTACGAATTTTTTGGAATCTTTGATTATAAATTCCATACTTCCAGATGCTCCAACATTTATGGGGATGTTAAATGTTGGATCTAAGACTTGGAACTTACTGGTTGTTCCCCATTCTACATTTAGTGAACTTGCTTTGTTTATAAAATATACTTCACAGTGAAAGGGAGTGACACCTTCAGTGGGGATATTGATTAAATTTCTAAGCAAAGGTATATTTTCACTTTTTAATTCATGTTTTCCTGGACCAAAAATATCAAGTGCCTGCCCATTTCTGAAAAAAATGGCTTCCTGAGATTCATGGACTATTAACTGACTTTTCGTATTGAAATCCTCTTCTGGATGTTTCCATACAAGTGTATGGTCGTCTCCTTCAAATTTTATTACTTTTAAAAGATCTAAATTCATATCCATTCTCCAATTAAAAAAAAATTAATTAATATTACATGTTAATAATAGACATTATTATTCATGAAGTATCTTTGATTAATATAATATTTAAATTTCAAGTATTTTTGAAGTATATTTGAATGTATCACTAATGGAAAAAAAACCAAAAAGAAAGAAAAAAACTAGTTATCTTTAGAAAATCAAATAGAAAGATAATTTAAAAAGATGAAATTTATAAATTCTATGAAAATGAGAAAAATTATACTATCATATGTTTTAAGAGGATATACTCGGTAGTTACAATATTATAAAAAGAAAACCATACAAAATGTTGATTAAACTAGAGTATTGACCAGTAATTTATTTCGTTGTGGAAACTATGAATTTTAGTGAGATTATTTAAAAAAAATTAATAAGTTTTAAAACACATTTAATTCACAAACTAGGTTCTAAACGTTTAATCATCAAACCCATAAATACCACGACCATGGGGAAAAAGAATACATACATAATAAGGACTAGCTCACTTGGAACCACATCACCCATCACTGTGGAAGCTGCCATCAACATGATTAAAAGTATTACTGGTCCTAAAATAGCTAAAAACGTGTATATCATTATAAATGCATTTAATTTTTGAGAATAATCCTTTAATTCCATTTGAAGTTCATGAGTAATATCTTCAGCTATGATACCCAGAGTATTTGATAAATTTCCACCTGTTCTAAGAGTTCCGATGATTTGACCAACAGTCCTATTTAATCCATTCGATGAAACTCTCTTGGACATATTTAAAAGAGCGGTCTCTGTATTTTCTCTATACTTTATCTCTTCAAGAACCCTTGAAAATTCTTCAGACAGTGCCCCATAGTCATGTGTAGCTATTGAATATAAGGTATCGTGTAATCCCTTACCAGATTTAAGTTCTGTGACCATATGTCTTAAGGCATATGGAAGTTCTCTTGAAATTTCCGAATATTTCCTCTTTTTTTCCATTTGTGGAAAGTAAAGTATTAAAAAAAATCCAATTAAAGAAATCAATACAATAGCTAAAGATATTTCAAAACCAAGGAAGATATAAGATAAAAGAATGCATATAGCTAAAATAGCTATAATTAAAGGGATAGCTATTTTTAAATTAAGTTTTTCTTGAATGTTTTGATTGAGTATCTTGTTTAAAGAAAATTTTTCAAAAAAGTTATTATTTTTAATAGATTCATTTAAATCATTTGAAGCAATATTTTGATAATTGTCTGGATGATTATCTAGATGATTATCTGGATAATTAGAATCAAATTGATTTTTAAGCTCTTTGAAAATTAATTCTTTATTATTGTTCTTATTTATGAAAAATTTCTTTTTAATCTTAGAGAAAATATTTTTAAAAAAATTACTATCATCTTCATCATCATCTTCAATTTTGTAGTCATTATCTTCATCTTGTACTTTTTTATTTAATGAATTTTCATGATTGAAATTGTTTTCATTTACAATTTCATTAAACATATCATTATAATCATTATAATCATTATTTAACTGATAATTGTTATTTTTATTATTATTATTAATATTATTGTTATTATTATTAATAATAACATCTTCCTTATTGTTTAAAGATTTAAATGATTTTTTAAAAAAATTTAATAATTTAAGATAAAATAAACCAATAAAATTCATGGTTTTTATGAGATAAACTATAAAAAATATAAATGAATCAGCTATTAGCTTAAAAAAGTTTTTTAAAATAATTATTCCTCCAAGTAAGAAAAATTCATAAAATAATTCATATAAACGCCTTTAACCCCATTAATCACGATCTAAAATATGATTTATTAAATTTTCAGAATCTAAATAATAATTTTCAATAATATTTACAACTTCATTATTAGATCTTATATTGTTTTTAACTAAAAAATCTAAAACTAATTTTCTTTTAGCTATTTCCTCATCTAATTTTTTAGGAGAGACACCTCGCATTTCAGCTATTGTTCTTAAAGTGTTACTAGCTATAGCTATATTTTGAATTTCATCTTTTTTCGGATTCCATTGAAATAACTTATTTAATTGAATTGTTCCTTCTTCCATTCCAACAAGTTCGACTACTTCATCTATCCTTCGGATAGATACCCCATCTGATTTATAGATCCTATTTTGCATTATAATAAAATCAATAGCTGAAATCATGATTTTTGGAACATTCATTGGAGCATTTGTTAATCTTGTTATGGTTTCTCTGGCATTGTTAGCATGTAATGTTCCAAAACCAGAATGTCCTGTATTTAAAGCTGTGAAAAGGGTTATAGCTTCTTCTCCTCTTACTTCACCAACAATTATCCTATCAGGTCGTTGTCTTAATGAATTTTTAACTAAATCATTCATATTTAGTTCTCCTTTGTTTTCGATATTTGTTGGTCTTGTTTCCATTCTAACAACATGTTTATGATGAATTTGAAGTTCTAATGTATCTTCAATCGTTACGATTCTCTCTTTAGGGTTGATAAATGATGATAAAGCATTTAGTGTAGTGGTTTTTCCAGAGCTTGTTCCTCCTGAAATTATCGCATTAGCTGACTTAACTCCCATTCCATCGAAACACAACCAGAAAAATGCAGCTAAGTCAGAATTTATGGTTTTTAAATCAATTAAATCTACTATAGTAAATGGGTCTTTTTTAAATTTACGAATGGTTAATGAAGGACCATCAGCAGATACTGGAGGGAGAGTTGCATTTACTCTTGAACCATCAGGAAGCCTTGCATCTAAAATAGGGGACTCTTTGTCAATTCTTCTACTGATTTGTCTAGCTATTGAATCAATAATCGAAACTATATCTTCTTCATTTTTAAATAATAAATTAGACTCCATCATACCATATTTCCTATGGTAAACAAAAACTGGCTTATTTACACCAATAATCATTATTTCTTCTAGCTCATCATCTTTTATTAAAGGATCTATTTCACCATAACCTAAAATTTCTTGATGAAATTCCTTAGCTAATTTTTCTAAATAGCTAAAATTATTATTTTCTTCAATTGAAGATTTTATTTGATTTTTAGGAATATTAGCTAATTTTAACTGTGAAATATCTTCTGAATCAGAAATATTGGATGAATAAGACTTTGAAATTTGATCAATATCAGAATAAGTATTATTCTCCATGTTAAGATTATTTGATAAAGGTAATTTAACCTTTAAAAAATCTTTAATATCATTTAAAAGAGCTGATTCATTAATTTGAAAATCACCGCCAGAAGAAATAGCTAAGTCTACTAAATTATTTCTTAAATCTTCAAGTAATTTTTCCTCTTCTTTTGAAAATTCTGATTTAAGCAACTCATATTTTGGAACTAAATTATTATTTTTTTCTAAGTTATTTTTCATATTTTTTTGAATTGTCATGAAATATTACCTAAAACATTCTTTTTTAATTGATAAATTATTTCAATTTTAAAAAAAATTTCAAATATAATATTTAAATAAAAATAATTTTAAAAAAATTCCAAAATTAAAATAAAAATAAAAATTATTTAAAAAAATTTCAAAATCAATGTTAAAATTAAAATA
>WRNS01000139.1 GCA_009776495.1 Methanobrevibacter sp.
TCCTCAATTTCTGAAATAGCTACCACATCAATTTTTAAACCAATTCTGTCAGATAACTGTCCTCGAAGTTCTCCTTCTTCTTGATTCATGGTTCCAACTAATATAAATTCGGATGGATGAGAAATAGAGATTCCTTCCCTTTCTATAATGTTTACACCATATGCTGCAGCATCCAATAAAACATCCACGAGGTTATCATCAAGAAGGTTTATTTCATCGATATATAAAATGTTACGGTTTGCTTGAGCTAAAATACCAGGTTCTAAAGCTTTAATACCTTCATGTAAAGCTTTTTCAATGTCAAGAGAACCAACCACCCTATCTTCAGTTGCACCTAAAGGCAATTCAACGACTTTCATAGGTTTTTTTACCAATAATATTTCATCAGACTCTAAGTTGTCATTAGCTTTGAAAAGCTCAAATTCCATGTAGCTATTTTCATCACAGTTAAATGCACAATTTTCTACAACCTCTATTTCAGGTAACAAATCAGCTAATGCTCTTACTGCCGTGGTTTTTCCTGTACCACGATCTCCTCTTATTAAAACTCCTCCAATTGATGGATTAATAGCATTTAAAATAAGAGCTTTTTTGATTCTTTCTTGACCAACAATAGCTGTAAAAGGAAAAACATTTTTTTTCACATGAAAACCTCATTTCATTTTTTAAATATAATTAAAATAATTAATCATAGATTGATATAAATATAAAGAATAGCTAGGAAGAATTAACTATTTAATCACAGCAAATGCAATTTTTAAATATATTCCTTGTTATTTATTTTTCTATTTTTGTTTATTTAAATTTTTTTCATATTAGCTATGAAATTAATTTTTTACTTAGTCTATTTTTTAGTTAATTGATAACTCTTAATAAGATTAAAAAATTCTGTGGAAAATCATTAAATTGGGTTTATTATTCTTATTTCTAAAATTAATCTTTTAAAATTGAATGTTATATAAATAAATTTTTTTAAATTAATATAATGAGTAATAAGAAAAGTTTTATCTTAATTTTAAATTTATTAAAAAAAAATTAATTATAACTAACTCACTTATAACTTAAAAAATTATAAATTAGCTACTTATAACATCCAACTTAAAAAAAATAACAATAACACAAATAACTTACACACTTATAACTTAAAAACTTATAACTTAAAAACTTATAACTTAAAGACTTATAAGCTCCAACTTAAAAAAAATAACAACAACACAAATAACTTACACACTTATAACTTATAGACTTATAAGTTAACGACTTATAACTTATTTACTTATAAGCTCCAACTTAAAAAAAATAACAACAACACAAATAACTTACACACTTATAACTTAAAAACTTATAAATCAACTATTACAACTTTCACACTTATCAAGCCCAAAAAAAAAAACAAACAACAACAAAAGAAACAACAACTACTAAAGCTTATTAAAAACTTAATGAAAAGAAATGAACAACTCTAATTAAAAATTATAAGTTAAAACTTATAACATCTAATAAAAAAAACTAAGACCAACATTTATATAAGATAAAATTTAAGGTTATGATATCGTTATGTAATGTATATCATGACGAAAATAAAAATTGGAGGAGAGAAAAACATGCAGAAAAATAAAATTATTTATATTTCTATTATAACAATAATCATTATATCTATAATAGGAATATATATTAGTGATATCCAAAATAGTAGTGGATCTAATGAAGAAGGCTCAATCGATGTGTTATTTGCTGCAGGTTTCAGTAAAGTTGGTCCAGAACTTATAAGTGAATTTAATAAAAAGTACCCTAATATAAAGGTAAATTCAAAGTATGGTGGAAGTGGAGAATTATTTGCAACTCTTGAAACACAAAAAAAAGGAGACGTGTTTTTACCAGCGGACTATAAATATATGGAAGATGCGATGAACAGTGGCTACATAGATAATGGTACTGTTAAAAATGTTACAAAAAATGTTCCAGTGATAATTGTAGAAAAAGGAAATCCTAAAAATATAAGTTCTCTTAAAGATTTAGCTAAAGATGGGGTAAAAGTAGGAATAGGTGAAAAAAACGGTCCAGCTATTGGTAAAACAACAGCAAAAATACTAGAAAAAAATAATTTGAGCAGTGATGTGGGAAAAAACATCGTAGTGACCACAACAACTGTTAATCAATTACTTACATATTTAATTACTGGACAAGTAGATGCAACCATAATTTGGGAAGATATGACTTCTTGGAAAGAAGGTGATGGGAAAATAGAAGTTATAAAAATACCAGAAGATGAAAATGAAATAAGTACTGTTCCTGTAGGAATTACAAGTTTCACGAAGGATAAAGACGCAGCTGTAAAATTTAATGAGTTTATCACCTCTGAAGAAGGTAAAACTATTTGGGAAAAGTGGGGATTCGAAGTATAGACAATATCTACTCAGGAAAAAATTAAGAAAACAAGAAGAAATATCAAAAATTGTAATTTTAAAATTTTAATTTATATTAGATATTTTTTAATTTATTTTTTCATTTAAATATTATAAGCAATAATCTAATCAATGAAAAAGATTAATATTTATTTAAATATTATAACAATCACCACAGAAAAAAAGGAATATTATAATAAATAGTAAGGTGTAAAAAACATGCGTTCAAAATTTGAATTAATCTTTATTGGAATAACAATAGCTATTACACTAGTATTTTTTACAGTTATAGGAAGTATGTTTTTAATACCCACTTTTGATAGTTTTATAAATGCTTTATTTTCTGAGCAAATGGCTTTTGCTATTTCATTGACAATATATACTTCTGTAATATCTGCAACTCTTATTATGATTTGTTGCGTTCCAATGGCTTATACATTAGCAAGGTATGAGTTTCCATTGAAAAAATTGTTCAAAATTATAATTGATTTGCCTATGGCCTTACCGGAAATTGTTGTTGGTATTGCTCTTTTAATGTTTTTAGGATCCAATGGAATAGGGAATTTTCTGGAAATCTTAGGAATTGAACTTGTTTTTAACACTACAGGAATAATAATTGCTCAATTTTTTGTAGCACTGCCTTTTACAGTTAAAATGTTGTACTCGACATTTAATTATATTGATCCCCGATATGAATTTGTTTCACGCAGCTTAGGATACAGTGAAATAGCTACTTTTTCTAATATCACATTACCATTAGCTAAAAAAGGTCTATTTGCTAGTGGAATAATAGCTATTGCTCGATGCATTGGAACATTCGCATCTGTTCTTTTCGTAGGAGGAGGAATATTAATGAAAACAGAAACATTAGCTGTTTCAATGTATTTAAATCTTTCAACTGGGGATATTGACTTGGCAATAACTGCGGGAATTCTTTTGGTAATAATTTCTTTTATAACAATAGCTGTTATGGAAAAATATGCAAAAGAAAGCTATTCATCCAGTTTTTAAAAAAAAAAGTTAATATATCTTTCATTAATAAAAATAAAAAAATAAAAATAAAAAATATAAAATAAAAACTAAAATAATGAAATAGAAACTAAAATAATAAAATAAAAACTAAAATAATAAAATAAAAATAATAAAACAAAAATAAAAATTAATTAATTCAAGGAACTGGTTTTGATTAGTAATGTATTTAGAAATTAAAAATTTATCTGTAGATTTAGGAGAATTTCATTTAAAAGATATAAATTTAGGTATTGACGAAGGAGAATATATAGTGCTGATTGGTCCTACAGGAAGTGGAAAATCAGTTTTATTAGAAACTATAATCGGTTTTTACTCGTCAGATAATGGAACTATTAAATTAAATGGAAAGATAATAAATGATGTCTATCCTGAAGATAGAGGAATTGGAATAGTATATCAAGATAATATTTTATTTCCTAACATGAATGTTTACGACAACATTGCTTATGGTGCTAAAAAAAAGTTTTCAGATGAAAAAATCAATCAAAAAATCATGGATATAGCAAAAGAAATGAAAATTGACCATATTCTCCATCGTGATATAGATACCTTGAGTGGAGGAGAACTACAAAGAACAGCGCTGGCTAGGGCACT
>WRNS01000140.1 GCA_009776495.1 Methanobrevibacter sp.
TTTTCAATTTATTATATTATTTAATTATTCCTCATTAATTTAATATAAAAAAAACAATCATTAACCCATACCATTAATATAATTAAAGTATATATCAATAATTAATTTAAGGTGCTTTTTTCATGAATAGAAAACAACTAGCTATAGACTTTGCAAAATCATTAAACCATTCAGAAATCGAAAAAATTATCTTGTACGGTTCTGTTGCAAGAGATGAGGATAAAAAAGATTCAGACATAGACATTCTCATCATAACATCTAATATTGATGATGACTTAAAAATTGAAGATGAGATCTATGGTAAAATCTTTGACATACTCCTAGAAACTGAAGAATATATTTCAGTGCAGATAATACCTAATGAACATTATAAAACACATAGTGATTTCCCTTTTTATATAAACATTGAAAAAGATGGTGTTTTAATTGGATGACAAAGTGATTAAAGCATTTGAAAAGTCTTTAAAACTTTTGAAAGTAGCTGAATTGAATTTTAAAAATAATTTTTATTCTGACTCTATTAATAGGTCATACTATGCTGTTTTCCATGCAGCTAATGCATTATTAATTAAAAAAGGAATATTCACTAAGACACATGTGGGCACTATTCGCAAATTTGGTTTAGAATACATTGTAAATGATAATTTTAGTAAAGAAATAGGAAAATTTTTCACAAATTTAGAAAAAGATAGAGAGAAAGCAGATTATGATTATTCATATGAAGTAACTGAAAATAAAGCTAAAAAAGATTTAAATAACGCTAAAAAATTTGTTAAAGAGTGTGAAAGATTTTTATAAAATTTAATATTCAAAAATAAACATTTAATGATAAATAAAATTCTAAAAATAAGAAAGTTAGCTCTAAAAAAACAAGTGAAGTTTCACTTGAAAAGAAAAATACGGGCATACCTTTTTTTTCTTTAGCTCTATTATTTTTATTATCATTATTTTCTTTATCAGGGCTAAATCTTAAAAGGAAATTCTAATTTTTAATTTTTTTTTTTTTTTTTTAACTTATCCCTTTTTTTAGGACAGGAGGATAAGGTACATTTACTTTTAAGAAAAATTATATTTGAGGTGTCAAATTGTTTAATAAAAATATTTTAAGAATACTAGCTATTTCAGCTATTTTAATCCTTGGATTATCTGCAGTTTCTTCTGTGATGGCTGCAGAAAGTACAAGTAAAATGAAAGTTTCAAGTTCAGGCATAAAAAACGGTAAAATAGATAAAAAGTATGGTATGTATAGCTCTGTAAAAGATAAAAACGGTATACCAAAGATTTCTATACCCTTAACTGTTAAAAATGCTCCAAAGAAAACTAAATATTATGCTGTTTATATGTATGATAATAATGTTCCATGGGTACATTGGCTTGCTGTAAACTATAAAAGCAAAACCTTTACTGAAGATGCAAGTAGAAAAAAAGCTAGTTCAATGATACAGGGAAAAAATAGCTTTGGTACAATTGGTTATGGTGGACCAACACCACCAGATAAAACACACACATATACAATCAAGGTATATGCACTTAAAAGTAAAGTGAGTTTATCTAAAGGTTTTTCATACAGCCAGTTTAAAAAAGTTACCAATGGTAAAATTTTATCTACTGCGACAATTAAAGGTAAGTATGTAAAGTAAAATTAATATTTAATGGTGATAATCTTGAGATTATGTAAAAATATATTTATTGTAGTTTTCCTTTTGAGTGTTTTTGCTGTGGGAACAATGTCTTTTGTTGGTACTGTAGAAGCTGCAAAATGGAAAAAGTATGATTCATTTAGTTATAACACTAAAAATCCTGATCCAGGATATAAAAAGAAAGTATCCATTGTTACTTATATTAAGGGAACTAAAGATATTAAAATGAATGTCTATGGATATAAAACTAAAAATAATAAAAAAATGTTCATTGGAAATATGGAAAATATCTTTTTTTATTTTTGCAGGTTTTCTCGCCTTATTTATAATGTTATCCTTTTTTTCTATAAATAATGTCTATGCTACTGAAAATGAACTTATTACAAGTGATATTGCTATGGGTACTGGTATTGCTATTGGTAATGATAGTGATATTGGTATTGATACTGTAGATATTTCAGTACTTCCTGAATCTAATTTGGATAATCCTGTTTTGGAAGGAGATGATTTAAATCAAGATAATATTGCTTTGGATGAGAATATAGATTTTCAAAATGAATCAATGGAAAATATATCAAATAAAACTGAAGATTCTATAAATAATTCTGTTTCACTCCCTAGTGATAAATCAGTGGCCATGGATTACTCCAGTCCTATGGACATGGATAGTGATCATGATAAAAACATCACTGATAACACTAATGTTCCAAATAGGGATAATTTAGAAAAAATTGAAACAAAATCCACTAAATTAGAAAGTATTGATTCGGATGATTTTTATTCTATTATCAACTATTATGATCCTAATTCTGAAGGGATTAGTAATGATCTTGGTGATTATCTAAATCAGGATATTATACTTTCAGTATCAAGCTTTAATTTCAAAGGAAATGGGTTTGACAGTTTCAAAATTTTTAATAAAAAAGTAGCTATTATTAACTTTAAAAATATTGACAACGATGAAGATATTTCCATTATTCAAGATTTTCAGTCGAGTTCTAATGTAACTTTGACTATTCTATTTTTCATAAAAATCTTCATGGATTTTCATAATAATGGAAAAGAACACTTGAACTCTTTTTAAACAATTGTATGTAGCTAATCTTACCATTAGTGTTAACCAGGTATTTATTAGCTTAATTATTTTACGTTATTTATGGTTCTATTGTATTTTTGAGCTATTTACTATAATTGTATTTAAGAGGGAAGTGTAAAGTTTGAGTTTTATAAAAATTAAAATTATTATTATTAAATAAAAATAATGTTTTTTTTATTCAGCTTGAAAGATTTACACTCTCATTGAAAAATGAGGTTTTAAAGTGTTTAACAACAGATTAATGAAAATATTAGGCGCCTGTCTATTTCTTTTCATCATATGCTTTAGCTTAACTAGCTATGCTTATGCAGGGGAAGTAGGAATAGATAAGGATATGAGGGATGAAAAAAGTTTAAATGAAGTTAACCAAGTTCGTGCTTTGAGCACAGTTTTATATGTCGGTGACGATTTGGATGATCCTGATTATGATTTAGATGATTCTGATGATGATTCAGATTATGATGATTTGGATGATTATGATGATGACTATGATTTGGATGATTATGATTTAGATTATGATGATTTGGATGATTCTGATTTGGATGATGATGAATTCCCATACTATCGATGGGAATGGAATGGAGTCACTTATTACATAGATTTGGATGAATTCAATTTAACCGATGAAGAGTTAACTGAGTTATTTACCCAACGGGATGACATAAGGGAAAAAATAGCTGCACTTAAAGAGATAATTGAAAAAATGGAAGTATCAAGAAACGAAGATATTTTATTAGCTATCGATGAATTATATGAAGCTATAAATGAAATAACAAATAATTCTGAGTTTAATGATTTGCTAGTGACTTTAAAAGATATTAATATAACGGAATTAAATTCCTCTTTTAATGATTTAAAAAAGTTGTTAGAATCTATTAAAGAAGAATATCCTGATGAAGATTTCACAGAGATAGACTTGCTAGTAGACAATCTTGAATCATTGATAAATGAAGAATTAGAATTGTATGAAAATTTAAATTTAGAGTTAAAAGATAATTTAGCTGAGTTAGAAGAGCTTTATGAAAAATATCCATTTTTAGACCAGCAGATTATTTATGATATAGGGTGTGGTGGTCCAGTCCATGCTTTAGAACCTGATTCTAAAAATAAGAAAGTTAGCTCTAAAAAAACAAGTGAGGTTTCACTTGTAAAGAAAAACACGGGAATACCTTTTTTTTCTTTAGCTCTATTATTTTTATTATCATTATTTTCTTTATCAGGGCTAAATCTTAAAAGGAAATTCTAATTTTTAAATTTTTCATTTTTTTTTTTTTTTTATTCTTT
>WRNS01000141.1 GCA_009776495.1 Methanobrevibacter sp.
TTTTTTTAAATATATAATTTTTTTATTAATATTTTTTATAAATAAATAATTTTATTAAGATATTTTTATAAATATATTATATATTTTTTTAAAGGCAGGAATAAATAAAAATTTATTAAAAGGTAGGAATTTAAAAAAATTCTTTGAAATGGAGCTTAAAGTTATTAAAATATTTTTAAATTAGCTGGAAATTTTTTTAAATATCTTGAAATTAAAGTAGAAAACTATTAATCATTTATTAAGGTAACTATCATGACTGTTTATAGATGTGAAATATGTGGACATGAATATGATGAATCTAAAGAAGAAATAAAATTTGAAGATTTACCAGAAGAGGGGGCATGTGTAACTTGCCAATCACCAAAAAATTTATTTAAAGTTGTTGAAAATACGGAGGAAGAATTTTCGGATGATTCTTTTTCTGATGATTCTATTTCAAAGGATATTTTTTCTGATGATTCTTTTGCTGATGATTCTTTTTCAGATGATTCTTTTTCAAAGGATATTTTTTCTGATGATTCTTTTTCTAAAGATTCATCTGCAGTGGGCAATGAAAATCCACTGGCATATCCTAAAGAATTTGCAAAAAAGGGTAGTGAATTTGAAAAACATATGAATGCTGTTCATCTAATGGCACTTTCTGGAGAAAGTATAATAGAGCCAATGGGTACTCGATTACCAGTAATATCTTGGGATGATATTCTTATAATGGGAGCACAGCTTGGAAAATTACCATTAAACGATGATGATGATGTAAGTTTAAAAACCACAATTGGTAAAACAAGTAAAAAACCTATGATTATAGATATGCCAGTATATATTTCTCACATGTCTTTTGGAGCATTATCTAAAGAGATAAAAATTGCTCTTAGCAAGGGTTCAGCTATAGCTAAAACTGCAATGTGTAGTGGTGAAGGTGGAATTTTACCAGAAGAAAGAGATGCAGCTTATAAATATATATTCGAGTATGTTCCTAATTTGTATAGTGTTACAGATGAGAACTTAAGAAACTCTGATGCAATAGAGATAAAAATTGGTCAAGGGACAAAACCAGGAATGGGAGGACACTTGCCAGGTTCTAAAGTTACAGAAGAAATAGCTAAAATAAGAAATAAAAAGCAAGGTGTAGATGTTATAAGTCCATCTAAATTTTCAGATATTAACACAAAAGAGGATTTAAAAAGTTTAGTCGATTCTTTAAGGTTGAGAAGTGGTGGTAGACCTATAGGAGTTAAAATAGCTGCAGGTCATATTGAAAAAGATATGGAATGGATTAAATTTGCAGAACCTGATTTTATAACAATCGATGGCCGTGGAGGTGCAACAGGGGCAAGTCCTAAAACTTTAAAAGACGCAAGCTCAGTTCCAACCATTTTTGCACTTTATAGGGCAAAGAAATATATTTTAGAAAATATGTTAGATATTGATTTAGTTATCACTGGTGGTCTAAGAGTACCATCAGACTTTGCAAAAGCTATTGCGATGGGAGCAGATGCTATAGCTATTGCTTCATCAGCTTTGATGGCTGCTGCTTGTCAACAATATAGAATTTGTAATTCAGGCACATGTCCTGTTGGTGTAGCTACACAAAACCCAGAGTTAAGAAATAGACTTAATATAGATAGTAGTGCTCTAAGATTAGCTAATTTTCTAAAAGTAACTAAAGATGAGCTAGAAGTCTTTGGAAGAATAACTGGAAATGATGATATACATAAGTTATCAGTGGATGATATTACTACAATCAATTCTGAAATATCTGAGTATACTAACATATCTCATGTATAAGTCATTTTTTTAATTTTTTTAGTTATTTTTAATTTTTTTTAATTTTATAAGTTATTTTTATTAAATTTTATTAAGTAATTTTTTATTAAATATAATTAAGTTATTTTTATTAAATTTTATTAAGTAATTTTTTATAAATATTATTAAGTTATTTTTATTAAAATTATTGAGTAATTTTTTATTAATATTATTAAGTAATCGAGGTGATTTAATGAAAATTTTAGCTATAAGTGATGTGCATGCTAATGAGAATCAAGGGTTGTATGATTATCTTAAGAAGAATAATCTAGATTTAATAATTGTCTCAGGAGATATCACTAACTTTGGACCTTTAGAATTTGTAAAATATTTTTTAAATAAATTATCTGCATATGGAACTACAGTATTAGCTATTCCTGGAAATTGTGATCCAGAAGAAGTGAAAAGAGAGATAGATAGTTCTAATGCTATCAATATTCATAATGATGTATTCGAATACAAAAATCTGGTAATATATGGATTTGGAGGATCTAACCCTACTCCTTTTGATACTCCAGGTGAAATGGATGAAGATACTTTATATAAATCCATCAAATCTCTCATGGATTCACGAGATATAGAAGTCGTTAAAAAAGCAACCGATGATTTTGCCCATGGAAAAATTCCTATTTTAATTACTCATGCACCTCCTAAAGATACTGATTCTGATAAAATTGAGAATGGGGCTCATGTTGGAAGTGAAAGTGTTAAAAAAATCATTGAAGAATATGCTCCTCGTATTAACTTATGTGGCCATATACATGAAGCTAAAGCATTTGATATGATTGATGATACTACAATAGCTAATCCTGGAATGCTTGAAAATGGATATGGAACTTTGATTGAAATTGATGATGATAACAACATTATAGCTAACTTTGTTAAATTGGAATAGTTAATTAAATGGAATAAAGTTTGCTTTAGGAGAATGTTTTATGACTGATAGTATAGATGGTGAATTTGAAGAAAGTTATGATGGAGGAGTAGTAAAAAAACCTTCATCAAAAAATCTTATTATATTTTTAGCTGCATTTACCTCATTTTTAACAGCATTTTCAACATCATCAATAGCTGTAGCTCTTCCTGTAATAGCTAAAGAGTTCATGATTGATGTGATATTGCAAAATTGGTTAGCTACTTCTTTTTTACTTGCAATAGCTATTTTTTCAGTTCCTTTTGGAAAATTATCTGGAAAGTTCGGATTAAAGAGATTTTTTTCATTAGGACTAATACTCTTTATAGGTGGAACTGTTGGAGCTTCTCTGGCATTTTCAGCATATTCATTAATATTTTTCAGAGTTATTCAAGGAATAGCTGGATCAATGTTAACTGTAGCTGGCTTTGCAATGGTAACTGAGGCATTACCTCCTAATGAACGAGGTAAAGGAATAGGAATGACGGTTTCAAGTGTTTATGTAGGACTTACATTGGCTCCTGTTTTAGGAGGAATCTTAACTGAAAATCTTGGTTGGCAGAGTATTTTTTATCTTATAATTCCATTGTTATTTATTCCTTTGATTCTATCTATTTTCAAAGTTCAAGAAGAATGGGTAATTGATAGAGATCATCCTTTTGATTTTATCGGAGCAACCATATATGCTTTTGGTATTTTATTATTCATGTATGGATTCACAATCTTAAATCAAAGTACAGGAGTGATTTTAACAGTCATTGGTTTATTGTTACTCATAGTCTTCGCATTATTCGAGTTAAGGCAAAAATTCCCTGTTTTCCATGTAGAGCTGTTTAAAAATGTTAAATTTGCTTCGTCTAATTTAGCTGCTCTTATTAGCTATTTAGCTACATTTGTTGTAACTTATATATTGAGCTATCATTTTCAGTATATTATGCATTTAAGTCCACTAGAAGCAGGAATGTATCTTATTTTTACTCCAGCATTAATGGCTATTTTAGCTCCATTTTCTGGAAAACTTTCAGATAAATTTGAACCACAGAAATTATCTGCTTTAGGTATGGGTTTTGTCACAATTGCTTTATTCCTTCTAATATTTTTAAATGAAGGAACTCCTCTTTATGTTGTTATAATCTCTATGATTTTACAAGGTATTGGTTATGGAATCTTTTCATCTCCAAATACCAATTCAATAATGGGTTCTGTTCCAAGGAAATTAGCTCCAGTAGCTTCTGCAACGGTTTCAACCGTTAGGGTCATTGGCCAAACAATGAGTTTAGGAATGCTAACTGTTAT
>WRNS01000142.1 GCA_009776495.1 Methanobrevibacter sp.
AAAATTAGTATTATCATTTATTATTGATCATTTGAATGATAATTTATATTTTTTTTATTTTTATTTTCAATGAAAAGTTATTATTCTATGAAATCAATCATCATCTTCAAATATTTTTGACATACAGCCAGCTACCAGTCCTGCAAAGATATCATCAACCATTGGTCCTAATTTAGCTATTATTCCTGGTTTTTCTTCATCATATCTTTTAAAATTAAAAGTAGCTTTTGTTCCAGCTATTTGATTGGCGATAGCTATTCCTAAAACTTCATCCGTATATAGGTAAGCAGGATCACCGCTAACATCCACTTCTCTAAGTCTGTTTCTTTGAAAATCATCTTCACAACGAATAGCTGACATTATAAGAGCTATTACATTCAAATCTTCGAGCGATTTTAATAGTTGTTTTTTTAATTTTTTTCTAAGTCTTTGACTATCTTTTGCCTCAACAAGTAATTCCATTCCAGCATCAACAAGATCTTCAATGCTCACACCCTCGGCTTTCATGTAATCTAGAATTCCAAAAGAAATATTAGCACTTTTTAAGCTATTATTACAGCTTTGAATGATGGTTTTCAATAAATCTTTTTCAATTTCGTCCTCGTCAGGGTAAAGATTATTCTCAAGAGAGTCTTTTTCAATTTCGTCCTCGTCAGGGTAAAGATTATTCTCAAGAGAGTCTTTTTCAATTTCGTCCTCGTCGGGGTAAAGATTATTGTCAAGAGAGTCTTTTTCGATTTCATCCTCGTCAGGGTAAAGATTATTCTCAAGAGAATCATTTTCTTCTAACGGAATCTCTCCAAAATCATCACTAAAAATATAAGAAAGATTTATATCTTTTTCATAAATTTGCATTTCTGGGATTATGGATGAAACTACTAAGAATTCTTTATTATTGACTATGTTTTGAATGTGTTCTGGAAGTTTTAAATATTCAAAATATTTAATTTTAGTTTCAATAGCTATTTTATAATATTTAATCAAATCTTTTGGACTTAAAACTGCATCGATAATTATTATTTGCCCTAAATCTATTTTTCCATTAAAAGATCCTTTTGCACTTTTATTCATTAGTAAATTATTACTTACATTTTCAAGTTTAAAATTTGTATTTAGAAATGAAATAATCTGTATTTTATTGGATGATTCAATATGGAAATCAATATTTTCCCAGTCTTTTTGTGCAATATATGAACCAATAAGTTTTTTTTTATCTTTCATAGAGGAAATAGCTGTTTGAATTGAATCATATTTTTTTTCCAATTTTTTAGAGAATATTAATATATTTTTTGCAATATCTATTCCATTAGCACAGCTTAAATCACTCATTGCTAGAAAGTAATCTGAATTGTTTAGATGGAACATATATGAATTACTTTTAAAAGATATTTTTTCATTGATATGGGTTTTAGAAGTATTTTTTCTTTTCTTTTTATAGTTCACTGTATTCTGCAAAATAATTCCTCAAAACTTTTTCCAATACAATTCTTGTAATCTGAAGACTAAAAATTTTTTTAATATTTAATTTAATAATTTCCAAAATATTATTTATCTTAATTACATATAATAATTTAAAGGTTTAAAAATTTATGTTTTTTTAAATATTGAATTTTTTAGAAAATTTTTTTAATAATTTATAATTTTGATATTATTGTTGTTATTGTTATTGATGTTGTTATTATCCTTATTAATCAATGATATTCTTATATCCTATTAGGAGTAAATAAATGGTTTTAATTATCGATCCTCAAAATGCTGGGATAGCTGGAAATATGATTGCTGGAGCTTTCGTTGATTTAGGAGTTAATCCAAATAAAATGAAAGAAGTAATGGAAAATGTAGCTAATGAATTTTGTGGAGTTAAAGTTGATATTAATCGAGTAAATAAATCGGGAATTGAAACAACTTATTTAGCAGTTGAAACTTGCAAAGAAGACAATCAAGCTATTTCTTTTAAAGATCTTTTGTTAAAAATTGAGAATATTGAAGTTAAAGAGTCTAAAAAGATTAATCAGTTAATACCTAAGGAAGTTTTTGAAATTTCAAAAAAAGTGTTTGAAAGAATAGCTATTAGTGAAGCTAAAATTCATGGAAAAACATTAGAAGAAGTTCATTTTCATGAAGTTGGAGCTGCTGATGCAGTAGCTGATGTCTTTGGATCTATTTTTGGATACTGCACCTTAGGATATAACAATCCAAAAGAAAAAGTCATAGGTCTTCCTATAGCTTTAGGTGGAGGTACAATAGAAAGTAATCATGGTAGGATTCCAGTGCCAGCTCCCGCAGTCATGGAAATGTTAAAAGGAGTAAATTGTTTTGGAGGACCAGTAGCTACTGAATTAGCTACTCCCACGGGAGTTGCTATTTACCTTGAAATTTGTGATGAGTTTAAAGAATTTCAACCAATGATAAAACCCTTATCCACTGGATATGGTGCAGGAAAAAAAGATTTTGACTTTCCAAATGTTTTACGAATTATTCAAAGTGAAAACATAATAGAAACTCAATTTATTGAAGTTCTCGAAACAAATATTGATCATCTCTCAGGAGAAACTATAGGTTTTCTTTTTGAAAAGCTAATGAACATGGGAGCGCGAGATGTAGCTATTGTACCAATAATTATGAAGAAAAATAGACCAGGTCATCTTCTTAAGGTTATTTCAAAGAAAGAAGACACGGATAAATTAGTTTCCACTATTTTTAGAGAAACTGGAACATTAGGGATTAGGGTATCCAAGCACACTCACAGGGGACTAGCTAATAGGAAGATAATTTCACTTGATGTTGATATAAACGGAAAAGTTGTGAAAATTAGATTTAAAATAGCTTGTGTCAATGATGAAATCATTTCTTCCAGAGCAGAGTATGAAGATTTAAAGAAAATAGCTATTGAAATGGATATTCCTTTAAAAAATATTGAAGAAATAGCTAATGATGAGATTCAACTTTACTTAAAAAGGAATAGAGAAGAATTCAATAATTAACAAGTTTTTTTTTAAAATAATAATAATAATAATAAAAAAAAATTTGGTTTTTTTTTATACTAGAAAAATAGTGGATAAATGAAAAAATTAAAGATTAATTAATGGGAACAATATGAAATTTAAAAAACAATTTTTAAAAATAATATTCATAGTATTAGCATTATTCTGTGTAGGTATAATGCCAGTAATATTTGCTGAAGAAGTTCTTGCTGCGTCAACTACTTATGAAAATCAAGTCTTAGATTTAGTAAATAAAGAAAGGTCAAAAGTTGGTGTAGCACCGTTAAAGATGGATAAAGTTTTATCCGACGCTGCAAAAATAAGAACTAAAGAAGTAAAAAGAAAATTTAGCCATACTAGACCAAATGGATCGCCGTATTATTCGCTTTCTTCAAAAATAAAAGGAGAAAATATTGCAAATGGTCAAAAAACACCTGCAACTGTTATGAAAGCTTGGATGAATTCAAAAATGCATAAAAATAACATATTAAACCCTAAATATAAAAGTATAGGTATTGGCTACCTTAAAGGTACCTCTCCATATTGGGTCCAATTATTCAGCAATAAGAAAGCAGGTGAGGGAAATAATCTAAATTCTGTTATAAAACCTAAAGCCCCTTCATTTTCGTTAGTAAGTAGTAAAAAAAGTATTACTATTCATTGGAAAAAAGTTTCAGGTGCTTCTGGATATCAAATTTACAGATCAACAAAAATAAATGGTAATTATTCTCTTAAAAAAACTATTTCTAAGGGAACTACAATCAAGTATATTGATAAAAATTTAAATAAGAAAAAATATTTTTATAAAATCAGAACATTTACAACAATTAAAGGTAAAAGAGAATTCAGTAAATTCAGCTCTATTCAATCAAAAACTCCTAAATAAACAATCAAAAACTCCTAAGTAAAAACTAAATACTTCGAAAAGATTAAAACATCATGAAAATATTTTTTTTCTAAAGAAAACATGAAATATTTTTCTTTTTTAAGAAATAATAGGATATTCAT
>WRNS01000143.1 GCA_009776495.1 Methanobrevibacter sp.
TATAAAAAAAACACGATTTTGAAAAAAAATCTATTTTAAAAAATTAGAAAAATCAATAACAATTAAAAAAAATTATTTCAAATAGCTATTAAAATAAAATTAATAAAACATGATTTATTAAAGGTTTTTTCATGAAAACAATGTCAAATGTGGATATTTTTGCAATATCTCAGGAATTACACAATCTTTTAGAAGGAGCAAGAGTTGATAAATCATTTCAACCTAACAAAGATACTGTTATTATACGATTTCATGTGAAAGGAGTTGGAAGAGTTGATGTGGTATTCCAAGCTGGTGTTAGAATGCATAAAACACAGTACCCCCTTCCAAATCCTAAAATCCCTCCATCATTTCCAATGCTCCTTAGAAAACATTTAAAAGGAGCTAATGTTGTTTCTATAAAACAACATTATTTTGACCGTGTGGTTGAAATAAAAATTCAAAAAGATCAAAGATACTCATTGATAATAGAGCTATTTTCTAAAGGAAATATAATATTACTTAACCAAGAAGGAGAAATAATTCTTCCTTTGAAAAGGAAGAAATGGAGTGATAGAGATATTAGCTCTAAAAAAGAATATGTATTCCCTTCAAAAAAAGGAATCCATCCATTAAATATTACAAAAGAAGATCTAACAGATTTATTTATGAATTCAGATGACGATTTAATTCGGACATTAGCTAAAAATGGATTAGGAGGCACTTATTCCGAAGAAATAGTCTTAAGATCAAAAATCGATAAAAAAATACAGGCCAGTGAATTGAATCAACAGCAAATCAATGTGATATATGATAAATTTCTGGAACTGTTTACACCTTTAAAAGAAAACAATTTTAAACCTAATATTGTCTCTAATGGAAAAGAAGACCTTCTTCCATTAGAATTAGAATTATATAAGAATCAAAAACACGAATACTTTGAAAATTTTAATGATGCCTCTGATGAATTTTACTCAAAAAGAGTGAAAAATGACATNCGGGAAGTTCAGGAAGCTCTTTGGNAAAAAAAAGTGGGAAAATTCTCAAAAAGATTGAAAATTCAGGAAGAAACANTAGAAGGATTTAAAAATACTATAAAAATTTCCAAAGAAAAAGGAGATTTATTGTATACTCACTACACAGAAATTGAAAGTTTANTGAAAGTTATCCACGACGCCAGAGAAAAAGAATACTCTTGGATAGAAATAGCTAAAACACTAAGNAAAGCTAAAAAAGATGGGATGAAGGAAGCCCAAATCGTTGAATCCATGGATAAACTGGGAAATCTCATTTTAGATATTGGAGGAGAAAAGATAGCTATTGATTCAAAAATTCCAATTCCTGAAAATGCCCAAACTTTTTATGAAAAAGGCAAAAAAGCAAAACGAAAAATTTCTGGAGCAAATATAGCTATAGAAAAAACTAAAAAACGATTGGAAGAAATGGAAGAGAAAAAAGAAATAGCTATGGAAAATATTATGGTTCCTCAAAAGAGGGTTAAAAAAGAGTTAAAATGGTTTGAAAAGCTACGGTGGTTTTTAACAAGTGATGGAAACCTAGTAGTTGGTGGGCGAGATGCCAACACCAATGAGATGGTTGTGAAAAAATACTTAGATAATAAGGACATTTATATGCATAGTGATATACATGGTGCTTCATCAATAGCTATTAAAACTGAAAGTAAAGAACTTGAGAGTAATACCCTTAAAGAATCTGCTATCTTTGCAGCTTCTTTTTCAAGTGCTTGGTCAAAGGGTTATGGAACACAAGATGTTTTTTGGGTGAATAGTAATCAAGTTTCAAAGACACCAGAATCTGGGGAGTTTGTAGCTAAAGGATCTTTTATAATTAGAGGTCATCGTAATTTCATTAGGGGAGCTATATTAAAAATAGCTATTGGTATTGTAGATTATGAAGGAAAAAGAATAATGGCAGGACCAGTTGACGCTGTGAAAAAATATACTGATAAATATGTTGTGGTAAAACCAGGTTACATGAAAAAAGAGGCTGTTGCTAAAAAAATTTTACATGAAATCAATGAAGATAAAATTATAACTTTAGATGATGTAGTAAGAGTCTTACCCTCTGGAAAATGCAACATTGATGAATCTTAGGATATTTAAAAAATATAATCTAAGTTTAATAATATAAAAATAATTTTTAATTAAAGTTTTTAGCTATGATTTAGTTTAGAAATATGATTAAAGTTTTTAGCTATGATTTAAGTTTAACCAAAGAATGAATTTTAACCTAAGATTTTTTTGAATTACCATCATCTTCCCCTTCTTTTCTACCTTTTTTAAGCATAGAATTTATATCGATGGCAAAATTACCTTCATTGTCAGAGTATACTTCACCTTCTCCATCTAATAAATGTTCGAGGTTTAATACATAAACACCTTTATCTTCTACCCTAACACTTTCAATAGAATCTTTAGGAAGCTTGTTTTCAAGCTGATGATTTTTTGATTTTTCATCTTTTATCTCTTTTTCGCGGGTATTCGTATTTACGAATTTGAAGACTTTGCATCCGCATTTAGGACATCCGTTGATTAAATCTTCATTTTCCAATTCAGTGCCACATTTATTACATATATTCAAATTATCACCAAGTGTATATAAGCATATATGTTTCTAAAGATTAAACAAATAGTTTCTAAATAATAATACTAATAATAATTCTAATAATAATAATTATAAGGATAATTATAATGATAATTATAAGGATAATTAGGATAATAGCTAAAATGGACTGTGAAAATCAAGGCTATTTAAGATTCATTTTTATTAATTTCAGCTACCATTGATAAGAAATTGGATTGTTTTTCAACTGTTTTTACAACATCAGCAGGACCTATAACGGTTATAACTGTTTTTTTCTTTAAAAACCCGAAAAATGATGAAGAATCTTTGTCCAATGTGTTAATATCAATTCCTATAAAATTTTCAACATCATCTTCCACATCAATCTCCCTCATTGTTGTTTCTATAAGCTCAGTTTGCTCTGCAGTAGACAATCCTCCTTCCATAACCACGAGATTTCCTTCTTTAACTAAACCTATAATTTTATATATCTTTTCCATACTGGATATATCCTGAAGAGCTTCTGAAGATATAAAATCTAACTTTAACTTTTCTATTTTAAAACCCCCATTAATTGAATTTTTTAAACATTTCCTTATATAATTCTTCTATATTATCTTTTTTAAGTGCAGAAATAGGAACAACCGTATGTTGTGGGAAAACTGAAACAATTTTATCGGCATTAGCTTTAGGATCATCAATTTTATTAGCTACAACAATGAAAGGAATATTTCTTGCTTCTAAATTACCAATTATGGTGATATTTGTTTGAGTTAAAGGATCATCAATTGCATCCACTACTAGTAAGACACCATTAACATCTTCCAACCATTTAATAGCTTCAATAATCCCTTTTGTAGCTTCTTTTGCTCTGTCTTTAGCTTCATCCACTTCTAAACCATATTCTAAGAAATTTTTATAATCAACTTTCGTAGCTATTCCTGGAGTATCTATTATATCAAAACTAAGTTCTTTACCATTTTCTTTAATAACAACCTTTTCTTGTTTTAATACTTTTCTAGTCTCATGAGGAACATTAGATGGTAAACCAATATTCTTTCCAAAACTATCACTAGCTATTGTATTAGCTAATGTTGTTTTACCAGAGTTAGGATGACCATATAAGCCAATGCTAACCTTTTGCTTATTTTTAAATAAATTTCTTATAAAATCAAAAAATCCCATTTCATCACCTAATTAAATGTCCAAAGATAATGCTGCATCAAAATCTATTAGAATTTAATATACTTTCATTTTAACCAGTTAAATTTAAAAATTATTTTTAAAATAAATTAAATAAATATTTTAAACTAAAAATTATTTTTACAAATAAACTAAATAAATGTTTTAAACTAAAAATTATTTTAACAAATAAACTAAATAAATGTTTTAAACTAAAAATTAT
>WRNS01000144.1 GCA_009776495.1 Methanobrevibacter sp.
TAATAAATCTATTTTATAATAATATTTTAAGAGCTTTTCCAGGTTATATTAATAATTTAAAAAAATTTTATAATTAATAATTTAAAATAAATTTAAAAATTAATAATTTAAAAAAATTTTATAATTAATTATTTAAAATAAATTTAATAATTAATATTATTTTTTATATTTTTTAACACTATTTTTAAGTTTCATATAAATCTAATTTATAACTAATATGAATAACATGACATCTCCTCCATCAAAATCCAAAAATTCTCGTGATGAGCTAATTGAAAAAATGGATTACTATTTTTCAAAAGAAAGAGAAACTCTTCAAAGTAGCTATCGCCTTAAACTTAAAAAAGAATCGATTGATTTTTTTATAAAAACCAAAGATGGATCTTCTACACTTAACTCCCCTGATTTTGATGGGAAAATAGAAACTATGCATAACTCAAATGGAGCTATTACAGAATCATTTGAAAAATTTGTGAAGCCATTTAAAAATAGCTATTTTAAAAATATTGATAATGATGATAGATTAAAAAATAAAGAAAATAGCTATTTTAAAAATATTAAGAAGGAAAAGTTATTGGAAAGTAAAGAAATTTCTAATGAAAAGCTAAAAAATTTAAAATACAAGGAAGATATAGCTATTTTAGATATTTGTAGTGGATTAGGATACAACTCAGCAGCTATCATCGAAGATTTTTTAAAAAATGTTGATAAAACTTGTGAAAAAGTTCCTAAACTCAGTGTTGATATGGTGGAAATATCTGCAGAAACATTAGCTGCAGGTATTCTTGTTCCAAGTCCTATTAAAAGCCATGAAATTGTTAAAAAAGCTATTGAATCTAAATTAATCGATGAAAGCTATTTAGCTCTTAAACTCGAAAAGGAGGATGTTCCAGAGGATGTAGCTATATCCATACATTGTGAAGATGCTCGTGAAACCGTGCGAAAATTTGCAGATAATAGCTACGACGGGATATTTCTCGATCCATACTCTCCAGCTATGGCTCCAGAGCTGTGTACAGTGGAATTTTTTAAGGAGCTCAAAAGAGTTATAAAAGATGATGGAATAGTAGCTACTTACACCTTAGCTGCAGGTGTAAGATATGCTTTTATAGAAGCTGGTTTTTACATTGGTGAGGGCCCTATTTTTGGAAGAATTGCTGGTGGAACAATAGCTTCGCTAAATTCAGATAATATCATTAAAAATATTTCAGCTAATGATGAAAAAACCATAGCTCTTTCTGATGCAGGAATACCATTTAGAGATGAAAATCTTGATTTGGAAAGTTTTGAGATATTGAATAATAGAAAAAATGAGCGAAAGAATGCGAGACATAGCTATAAACTTTCATCAGCTGTTCAAACACCAATTTTCCTTGGAAAAGAAATAAAAGATAAAAAGTTAAAAAGAAGAATCCTTAGAAATTTGAATAAAGTTAATATATCAGATTTAAAATCAGAAGAAGCCTGTTTTATTATTTCCCCACAATTTAAATATATTCAAGATTACTCGGCTAAATATAAATTTTCAAAAAAATTTGAAAATAAGTCTAAATATAAATTTAATAATAATTTAAAAAATAAAAATAATTTTAAAAATATTATAAAATTTAATCTTAAAAATAATACAAAATCTAATTTAAAAGGATTTTTAAATCATAATTATAAGTCTAATTCAAAAGACAGAATTATTGAAATGGAGAAACGATTAAAATCCATCAATAATTACGAATTTTTAAAAGAATGAAAAATTTTTGAACAAATATTAATTATTTTTATTTTTAAAAATTAGTGGAATTTTTTAAAAATTAAATAAATTTCATTTAATAGATTTTAAAAAAATTACAAAATAACATTAGTTTTATATTAGACTATGACAAAAATATAAACTAACTAACGTTAGTTAGTATAAAAATATTGTTATGAACCATTTAAAAAGTAAGAAAAAACTAATAAAAAAGGATGAATATGGTTTTATGGAAACAAAAACAAGCATTTCAACGAAAGAAAAAATATTTGATGTATCTATTGATTTATTCTCAAAAAAAGGATATGATAATGTAAGTATTCGTGAAATAGCTAAAAATGTTGGAATAAAAGAAAGTTCTATCTATAATCACTACTCAAGCAAAGAAAAAATTTTAGAAACTATCTTTGAATACTATAAAAAAAATATGGTTAAAACTCAAACCTATTATGAAAGTTTGCCCATAAAAAGTAAGAATTATCCTCAAAATATAGCTAATATTAATGATATAAATCCAATGAAAACCTATCATAGAGGTTCTCAAGCTATAAAAAATCAATGGAAACATCCAAAAATGAGAAAAATCTTAAAGTTGATGTTTATAGAACTGTATCATAATGAAAAGATAAAAAAATTCTTTATAGAAGAACTTATAAATGCCCCTATCAAGTTTTGGACCTTGTTTTTTAAGATATTGATAGATAAAAAAATCGTTAAAGAGACAAATCCAAAAAAATTAGCTAAGAGATATCATAAGTATGCAATCTTCCTATTATTTGAACATATCTTACTAAGGTATGATGAAAGCTTAGAGGAATCCATGCAAGAAAAGATATTTGATGAAATATTTGATGAAGTAGAATCACATTTCAACTTTGTTTTAAATTCAGTAATCGTGAAGAAGAATAAAAATGAAAAAACTATACTATAGGTGATCACGTGGTGAAAACAGGTATTTTAAATAATGAAGAAAATGAAGGCTTTTTTGAAAAATTAAATAAAAAAGTTACGATAAGAACCACTCTAGTAATTGATTTTTTATTTTTTGGATTTTATATATTTATGAATTCTGGATTTAAATTATTATTTAAAGGTAGAAGTAATAATAATCCATATATAGACGTTCAAAGTTTTAATTCACCTCAAGAATTTTATAATCTTATTCATAGCTATGGACCAATAGGTAGATTATCTTATATCCAATTTTCAATAGGATTTGATTTTATTTACCCATTAATTGTTTCTTTATTCTTGATTTTTGCAGGGATAAAGGTTTTTAGAAAAATTTCAAAAAAGATAATTTATCAAAAAATAATTTTTATTCTAGCTATAATGTATTTTTTATCAGAATGTATTGAAAACATTAGCTTTATGATTTTAACAATGAATTATCCAAGTCAATTATACACTCTCTTTTTTATAGCTTCTTCTTTTACATCAATAAAAGATATTCTGTTTATAAGTAGTTTTAGTATTCTTTTGCTCGGAATTATGATTGTAATGGTTGGAAAACTAAAAAAAAAGAGGACTTAAAATGAAAACACTGATACTGTGTGATAGAGAAAGTTCATCCTATGATAATGTGGATTTATCATCTGAAATTCAAACAACTGTGAAAAAATCAAATTATAAAGCAAAAATTATTGAAGTGAATGGAGATGAAATCAAACCATGCATTGGCTGCTTTGGCTGTTGGTTTAAGACACCAGGTCTTTGTGTTATGAGGGAAGATTCGCCGAATGAAATAGCTAGAAAAGAAATTCAATCAGATGTTTTACTGTTAGTTTCAAAATTCAGCTATGGAGGCTTTAGCTATGATATAAAATCTTTTCTGGATCGTTCCATCCCCAACATTTCACCATTCTTCGAGACTGTTGATGGTGAAATTCATCATAAAATGAGATATGATCGTTTCCCTATTATGATTTCAATTGGATATGGTGCTTACTCATCTGAGGAGAATCAAACTTTTATAAATTTAGCAAAACGTAATGCCTTGAATATGCAAGCTCCAAAACACTTTGTATTCATAATAGATAGTGTGGATGAAATTGATATAAACTTGAAATCACTGGAAAATGTCTTAAACTTTGAGGTGCCAAAATGCTTAAGACAGTGATTATCAATGGAAGCCCGAAAGGAAAAAATAGTGCATCAAACATGTTTATAGATAAAATTAAAGAGTTTTTAGATAAAGAACCGAGAATTTACCAGG
>WRNS01000145.1 GCA_009776495.1 Methanobrevibacter sp.
TAAAATAAATCTTATAATTTGAATAAATTTGAATAATTTAAAAAAAATCTTTATAATTTAAATAAATATTAATAATTTAAAAAAAATCTTTATAATTTAAATAAATATTAATTTTATAAAAATAAATCTTAATAATTATTTTCTTAATAAATGAAAAATTTTTGAAATAATGGTTGTGAATAAATGGCAGGAATCGTAGGATATGGAGTATTTGTACCATCATATCGTATAAAAGTTGAAGAAATAGCTAAAGTATGGGGAGACAATCCAGAATCAATTTCAAATGGTCTTATTGTAAATGAAAAGTCTGTTCCTGCTCCTGATGAAGACACTGTTACAATATCGGTTGAAGCTGCACGGCACGCCCTTCAGAGATCAAAAATAGATCCTAAAAAAATTGGAGCTGTGTATGTTGGATCCGAATCCCACCCTTATGCAGTTAAACCAACAGCTACTATTGTTGCAGAAGCTATTTCTGCAGCTCCAGAATTAACAGCTGCTGATTTAGAATTTGCATGTAAAGCAGGTACTGCAGGTATTCAAGCAGTAATGGGAATGGTTGATTCTGATATGATTGAATATGGATTAGCTATTGGTGCTGACACATCACAAGGAGCTCCTGGAGATGCATTAGAATACACCGCTTCTGCTGGAGGTGCGGCATACATAATTGGTAAAAAAGACACTATTGCTGATTTTGAAGCAACTTATAGCTATACTACCGATACTCCCGATTTTTATAGAAGAGAAGGAATGCCTTATCCAAGTCATGGTGGCAGATTTACAGGTGAACCTGCTTACTTTAAACATGTTCAAGGTGCTGCAAAGGGAATATTTGAAAAAACTGGAACTGATGCTTCCGACTATGACTATGGAGTATTTCATCAACCAAATGGTAAATTTTACCTTAAAGTTGGTAAAAATTTAGGTTTTGCAAGTGAACAAATAAAAGACGGGCTTTTAACACCTATCATTGGAAACACGTACTCTGGAGCTACTCCACTTGGTCTTGCCTCAATTTTAGATAAAGCAAAACCAGGAGATAAGATTTTAGCTATTTCTTATGGCTCTGGTTCTGGTAGTGATGCTTTTACCTTAACAGTCAACGAGTCCATAGATGAAAAACGAGATTTAGCTCCAAAACTGAAGGACATGATTGAAAATAAAACTTACGTTGATTATGCTATCTATGCTAAATATAAAGGTAAGTTAAAAATGTCTAAATAGAATAAGGGTTATAATAGAAAAAAATGTCAAATAAAATAAAGATTATAAATCAAGAAAAGAAAAAAAATTCAAATAAAGATTATAAATCAAGAAAAGAAAAAAAATTAAAATAAAAATAATGAAAATTAAATAAAAATAAATTTATAAAGTTGATAATATGAGAGATGTAGCTATTATAGGAGCCCATCAAACAAAATTTGGAGAATTATGGGATTTTTCATTTAGACAATTAATATCAGAAGCTGGAATTGGAGCTATTNATGATTCTAACCTCGAAGGNGGGGATTTAGAGGCAATGTATGTTGGAAATATGACAGCAGGATTATTCGTCCAGCANGAACATATTGCAGCATTAATAGCTGATCACACTGGATTAAGCCCTATTCCTTGTGCAAGAGTCGAAGCAGCTTGTGCTTCAGGAGGTCTTGCACTTAGGCAAGGAATTATGGCAGTTGCTTCAGGTTATCATGACATTGTAATCTCTGCAGGAGTGGAAAAAATGACCGATGTTGTTGATGCAACACCAGCAATAGCTACTGCCTCTGATCAAGAATGGGAAGCCCAACAAGGTGCCACATTTCCATCATTATATGCAATGATAGCTAAAAGACATATGTACGAATACGGAACCACAAGGGAACAATTAGCTATGTTTTCTGTTATAAACCACAAAAATGCAGCTAATAATCCAAAGGCCCAATTCCCATTTGAAATTTCCGTAGATTCTGTAATGAACTCAACCATGGTAGCAGACCCATTAACATTATTAGACTGTTCACCTGTAACCGATGGTGCAGCTGCTGTTGTGATTTGTCCAGCTGAAGATGCTAAAAAATATACTGATACTCCAATTTATGTAAAAGCATCTACTCAAGCTTCAGGGACCATGACATTACATGACAGGAAAGATATTACAACCATTGAAGCTACAAAAGTTGCAGCTAAAAAAGCTTATGAAATGGCTAAATTAACCACCAATGATATAGATACTGTAGAAGTCCATGATTGTTTTTCAATTAATGGAATTTTAGCTATTGAAGACTTGGGTTTTGTTGAAAAAGGCAAAGGAGGACCATCCATTGAAGAAGGAATAACTGAAAACGGAGGAAAAATCCCAGTTAATCCATCAGGCGGTCTTAAAGCAAGGGGACATCCTTTAGGAGCTACAGGTATAGCTCAAGCTGCAGAAATAGTATGGCAGTTAAGAGGAGAAGCTGGAAAAAGACAGGTTGAAGGTGCTGAAATAGGTATGACTCATAACATTGGAGGAACTGGAGGAACAGCCGCAGTACATATCTTATCCAGGTGAAATTAAGAAAAAAACTATTTAACCCTTAATTTCTTTATAATTTTTTATCTCTTTTAAAAAAAAATCTTATATTTTTTTATCTCTTTTTTAAATATAAAATAAATTCTAAATTAAAAACTTTTTATCTCATTTAAAAATAAAATTTATTAAAAAAATAAAATAATAATTATTTCTATTAACTTAATTCTAAAATAATTAGGTTATTTAAGTAAAACTTTTTTTTCCATGATTTCATTTTATTAATTCTTTGCTTTATTACTTAATGAATAATAATTTAAATTTTTTTTAAGAATTTTTATCATAATTAAAAAGGATTTAAATGGTGCAATTGATTATACTCAGGTTTTAGACTATATTTTATAATAATTTATATACTTCTAAGATAATAGTAAATATAAAGTTTATCAAGAGATAAACTTTTTTTTGCTAAAAACATATAAATATTTTTTTAGGAGGTTAAAAATTATGGAATACAAAATTGAAGGTGGAGCTTTTCCAGTTGTAACATGTGAATTAGAAGAAGGGGAAAAAATGGTGACAGAAGGAGGAGGCATGGCTTTTATGTCTTCTCAAATGAAGATGGAAACAAGTACTGGCGGAGGAATAATGAAAGGACTTGCAAGATCACTCTCTGGAGANTCAATGTTTCTAAACTTTTATACCGCTGAAGCACCTAAACAATCCATTGGATTTGCTTCAAGTTTTCCTGGAACAATAATACCAATAAAGTTAGATGGAAATAATACAATTATAGCTCAAAAAACTGCGTTTTTAGCTGCAGAAGAAGGGGTTGACATTAACATTCACTTTAATAAAAGTTTCTCCTCAGGATTCATTGGTGGAGAAGGATTTATCCTACAAAAATTCACTGGAAATGGGATGGTATTTTTAGAAATCGATGGAGATATCATAGAATACAATTTAGAAGCGGGTGAAAAGATGTTCATTGATCAAGGTTATCTCGCAGCTATGGATGAGTCTGTATCCTTTGAAATAGAACGAGTAAAAGGCGTGAAAAACATTTTATTGGGTGGAGAAGGATTATTCTTAGCTACTGTCACAGGCCCAGGAAGAGTATGGCTCCAAACAATGCCTTTAAGCAACTTCATAAAAACTATCATTCCATTACTCCCTAATAGTGGTAAATAATTGAAAAATATTTATTTAAAAAATTAGGGAAAACATTTGAAAACAATTTTTGAAACATTTAATTTAAAAAAACATTAAAACATTTTATTAAATAATAAAAAAAAAGGTGGATACTTTATTTTATAATCCACCATCTATTTTAATTTAAGATAAATCTACTTTTTCTTGACTAAATCTTTCTATATAACTTTTTACTTTTTTTAATCCTTTTTTTATCAAAAAATTCATTTAGATTTATAAAAAAAAATTGAAATT
>WRNS01000146.1 GCA_009776495.1 Methanobrevibacter sp.
TAAAATCTTAATAATCCAATTAATCATAATTATTGTGTTGAAAATTTAGGAAAAACAATGTTTAAGTGATTATAACAGTTAGATAGTAAAAATTTCATATTTAAATATATTCTTCACCGAATTCTGATGTTTTTATCTTAACTTTACCTAAAACAGGTTTGATTTTTTTAGCTAATTTTCTGAGTTCATTTGGATTTGGACTCTCCACGTTCTCTAAACTCTCATCTAAAACACTTGTATTTCTAAACTGTTGAATTGTATATAAATCACATTCAATTTCACGAGATATTTGTTCTATATCTTTAAAATTGAGTAAATTTGGGACAAACGTTGTTCTGCATTCTAAAAATACATTTGGATTATTGTGAGCAATTTTAACACTTTCTTCAACTTTTTCACCAATATCAGAACCGATAATTTCTTGATATTTATTGTAGGGTGCTTTAATATCAATAGCTAAATAATCAAGGTATGGTATGACTTTTTTTATTCTATCAGGATAATAAGCACTGGTATCTAACTTAGTTTTTAAATTTAATTTTTTAGAGTATTTTAGTATAGAAACAAGATCATCTATCTGGACTAAAGGTTCTCCTCCAGAGACGACAACTGCATCAATGTATTCAGAAGAATCGTCAATAATTTTAAAAATTTCAGAAAGACTTACTTCTGTACCTCCCTCTAATATTTCACTATTATGGCAATAAGGACATTTTAAAGGGCATTTAGCCATAAAAACAACTAAAGATATCTTTCCATGATACTCAACTGAAGATATAATTGTTCCTCCTATTTCCATGAAAAAACTCCTGGTAAAAGAATGTGTTATGTTTGTTTGAAAGTATGTAAATTAGTTACTTTGAATAATGTAAATTAGTTAATTTAAATTATGTAAATTAGTTACTTTGAATTATGTAATTTAGTTAATTTAAATTGTGTTCATTTTTACTTTAAAATAGTGTTAATTATAGCTATAAACTTTTCATTTTCTTCCATTGTTCCAATACTAACTCTAATCCAATATTCGTCTAGTCCTTTAAATGATGTACAGTCTCGAACAATTATTCCTTTTTTTAAAAGTTCTTTTGTTATTTCGGATGCGGTAAATCCTGTTTTTCTAATTCCAATCAATATATAGTTTGAATAGGATTTGAAAACATTTAATGATTTAATTTTACTGAGTTCCTTAAACAAAAACTCTCTACTTTCAATCCCTTTTTCAATAGATTCAGTAATAAACTCTTTATCCTTTAAAGTATTTAGTGCAGCTACATAAGATAGCTTTGTAAGGGAAAAAACTGGCTTTATTCTATGCATATATTCAATCATTTCTCTATTAGCTAATCCATAGCCAATTCTCATTCCAGCTAATCCTAAAACCTTAGACATAGTTCTCATAATAAAAACATTAGGATAGCTATTTATTAGATTCACATTATCCACTTTAGAGTATTCAAAATAAGCTTCATCCACTACAACAACAGCTTCAGTAGCTTTTAAAACTTTAATAATATCTTCTTGAGGAATTAATGTTCCTGTAGGGTTATTTGGAGTGCATAAAAATATAACTTTTGTTTTTTCAGTGATCGCATCAAGTACTGAATCAAGATTCAGTTTATTTTCTTCCAAGTCCCATTTTCCATATTTTGCAACAGCTCCATAAGGTTTGAATAAAAATTCATAATACATATAAGATGGAAGAGGAACTATAAATTCGTCTCCAGGATTTATGAAAACTTTTGCAAGTACATCAATGATTTCATCAGCNCCATCTCCACCAACAATAATTTCATCAGTATCTACTCCAGAATAATTAGCTATTTCTTTTTTAAGTTCGAATAAATCTGATTCAGGGTAGCGGTTAATATTATTTAGTTCTTTTTGAGTAGCTATAATAGCTTTTTTTGAGGGTCCCCATGGGTTTTCATTAGATCCTAACTTAATAATGTCCTCTTTTTTCAAGTGAAATTCTTCAGCTATTTCCTCTTGAGACCTTCCTGGGACATAGGGATCTAATTCCTCTACTGCTTTTCTGATTTTCATGATTTTACCTACAATAGTGCATAATAATTATAATAATAAAAATAATAATAACAATAATAGCAATAATAAAAATGTAATTAGCTCTTATTTAAATTATATTTAAAAATAAGATTGAGCTAATTCCACATATATCAAAGCATTTTTTTCTATTTTTTCTATTTCTTCTGAATTTAACTCTTTAACAACTTTCCCTGGGACTCCTATAATTAAACTATTTTCTGGAAATTCTTTTCCTCCAGTTACCAATGCTCCTGCTCCAACAACAGAATTTTTCCCGATTTTCGCCCCATCTAAAACCGTTGCATTCATTCCAATAATAACATTATCCTGGATTTGGCAACCATGAAGGATTGCACCATGGCCTATTGAAACATTGTCTCCTAAAGCAGTAAGTAACTCATCATTACAGTGAATAACACAGTTGTCTTGAACATTAGAATTTTTTCCTATGACAATAGGTCCTCTATCTCCTCTAATCACGGCATTATACCAAACAGAAGAATTTTTCCCTATTTTCACATCTCCAATAATTTGGGATCCTGGGAACATAGCTACTGTCTTATCAATATTCTGTTTAAAACTATTAAAATCTTTATAACTCATTAAAATCACCTCACATATCTTTTTAGCTAAAAAAATTTTCACAGCAATTTTTTCTTTTTTTCCTCAATTTTATGTTTTTGTTCTACTAAAATAATCTTGTTTGATTTAACATCTTTATGAATTAAGACATCTGGACCGATAGAAGAGTTAATTCCTACTTTTACTCCAGGAGAGAAACTTGAGTTAATTCCTGTTTTCACGCTATCCCCAAGGATTGCTCCAAGTTTACGCCTTCCAGTATCTGTTTTTTCGCCTTTAATTTCGACTTCTACATTTTCATTATCAAATCTTAAATTAGCTATATTTGTTCCAGCAGCTATGTTACAGTTAGATCCAATCACTGAATCCCCAACATAACTTAAATGATTCACATTAGTATTTTCCATAATAATTGAATTTTTAATTTCAACAGCATTTCCTACTCTAACATTATCACCAAAGTAGCTATTCCCTCTAATATAAGAATTAGGACCAATATCACAGTTTTTACCAATATAAACAGAGCCTTGAATATAGACTCCTGACCTTATAACGCTTCCTTCATCCAAAAAGATTTCACCATGAATGTAAGCGCCATTTTCAACTTTTCCTTTTATATTGGTTTTAATTTCTTTTAAAAGAATTTCATTAATTTCAATTAATTCCCAAGGGCGACCTACATCAATCCATTCTTTATCTGTTTTAAATCCTCTAACAGTTTGTCCTTCATTAATTTGCATTAGTAAAGAATCGGTTATTTCATATTCTCCTCTTTCAGACTTGGTAGTTTTATCTATTTTATCGAATATGTTTCTATTAAAAATATATACTCCAGTATTTACAAGTTTACTCGGTGCTTCTTCTAAGCTTGGTTTTTCTACAATATTTTTTACCAGGCTATTTTCAATTTCTACAACACCAAAGTGGCTTGGGTTTTCCACTTCCTTTAAAACCATTAAAGTAGCTGGTTTTTGATTCAAATATTCATCTAATATACTCTTAAGTAAATCGCTATCTAAAATTATGTCTCCATTTAAGACAATAAAAGTATCATCAACAAAATCTTTTCCATATCCAATTGCATTAGCTGTTCCAACTAGTTCTTTCTGAGTTTTATAGCTAATTTTCACTCCAAATTCATTTCCATCTTTAAAATAATCTTTAACCATTGATTCTTTATAATTTACAATTAGTAAAATGTCTGTTACTCCACTATCTCTCAATGCTTCAATGTTATATTGAATAATAGGTTTTCCAGCTACTGGTAGCATTGTTTTCGGTTTTGTCAAAGTCAATGG
>WRNS01000147.1 GCA_009776495.1 Methanobrevibacter sp.
TTAAATTTATAAAATATATTTAAAAAAATGATAAAAAAGTTTTAAAAAAAAATATAAAAAATAACTTTAAAAAATAATTTTAAAAAAAAATTTAAAAAATATATAATTAAAAAATCTTGAAAAAAAAATAAAACTAAAAAATTTCATCCAAATTTAATTAATGGAATTAAAACATTATTTAACCCAATAACCTGTTTTATTATAAGCAAAACTATCACAAGTATATTCATTCCAATTCCAATGTAAAACATGTCCCAGTTCATGGTAAACAACAAAAGGGTCTTTATAAGCAATTATAACATTATACTTTACTTTTTTACCATGGGAAATTTTGTAAGTGATTCCCAATGTGAAATCATCTACTGCAAAACCTTCATAAACTTTAGCGTATTTACTTAGTAACTTAATGCTTTTTTCATAAGCATTTGTAGGTTTAGGATATGAAACTCTAGATTTTTTTTTGCTTAATAATGTACCATTCCAATAAACAATTTTAGGTTTAGAAACAATATAAGTGTCTTTTTTTGCAACATTTCCAACAGAATCATATGCTTTAACTAAAATAATAATCGTGTGAATTTCTTTATAGCTAAGAGTAATTTTTGAACACCAATGAGTGTCATTTAAATATTTGAAACCGTGATTTTTACCTCTAATTGTAGCTACAATCTTTTTGCTTGTGTTGTCAGCTGAAGCAAATACCATGAATTGATCTCCTGCATGGATGGTTTTCACACTAGTAGAAATAGAATAAAGCTTTGGAGGTACATTGTCTGCAGTTAGTATTTTTGAAGACTTATAAACATTATTTTTTTTATCAATAGCTTTGATATGAAGCTTATAAACACCAGTTTTAAAATTTTTAGTGTTGAATTTATAATACCAATAGCCATGTTTAGTTTTAGTTAATTTATATCTATTTTTTTCAAGAACATGTCCTGAAACCGATTTAATAGTTTTATCTGTGAAAACTTTTAATCTTATTATAGAACCTGATTTAAAAACAGAACTTGAGACGGAAATTTTATGAATTTTATCAAGGGAGCTATTGTTATTAATAACAAATGATTTAGACTCTATTGATGTATTATTAAAGCTATTATTTTCTTGAAGACCTATTTTATTATCAAAAACTTGATTTTTATCTAAATCAGCCCCATAAACAAAGTTAGGAAGACTTACAAATAAAATAATAAAAAAAATAAATGTTGAAACGTTCTTATTCATAAAACCACTAAATAATTATTTAAGACAAGTTTACAATTGTTAAATTTCACCAAACACGAATAAATACTAAATGTTTAAAAAGAATTTAAATATTTTTTACATTTATTGAACTTTTTGGAATTTTAAAATTTAGAGTATAATTATAATAATTAGGATTTGATGTTTCTACAGTATTTTTGTTGAAAACGTGGATAACGCCATTAATATGATCTATATTTTGGAGTGTAGTATTAAATGAAGAGTCACTAAGTCTTTGATCTTGACCATTAAATGTTATGGTTAAAATACCATCTTTAAAATCAATTTTAGAACCACTGAACAATAATAAATCAATAACTCCATGTTTAATATTTAAATTACCATCATCAAGACCCATGGAATATGAAGTTTCTATTTTTTTATCATTACTATCATATGCAGTGAGTTCAAGATTAACAGATGCATTATACTCATTATCGCCATTTAGATAGCTATCCATAATCATTTCAAATTTATCACTATAAAATATATTAGATGTATCCAAAACAGCTTTTAAGTTTCCATCATATGAAATATGGTAGACATCTTTGGAATTAGACCCTGCCTTAGGATAGATATAATAGATTGAACTTTTATAAGAACCATATTCTAATGTATACTCTGAAAAAGTAGGAGTTAATTCTTCATGAACCTCTACAGTATATGATGAAATAGCCAATGAGCTAATTAAAGATAATACAATTATTAAAAACAACCAAGTAGGGATAATTTTTGCCCATGAAGGCTTTTTCATCCCATCTTCCTCTTTATGAAATACTGAACTAAATTTAGCATCTAAATTATGGAATTTTTCTCTCAAACCTTTTAAACTCATTATTTAACACTCCTTCCAGTAGTAGTGTAGAAATAATTTCCATTATTTACTGTGATAGCTTTAGCATTACGGTACGCATCAATAGCACTATAAATAAGCATAATAATACCTAAAATATTACCAATTGGATTAAAAATATTGAATAAAATAAAAACTAACACTACAAAGACTATTCCTTTAAAAATTTGACCATTATAAAATTGTCCTAAACAAGTGAATAATAAGGACAAGAAAAAAGCTAAAACAGGATTTTTACTATATCCCACCCCATCTATGTTAACATTGCTTTTATCAGTGCTTGAATCCTTATTTTCAGTATCTGAATCCTTAGATTCTGTATCAGAAGCTTTAATATCAGTGCCAGAATCCTTAATATCAGAACCAGAATCCTTAATATCAGTGCCTAAAACCTTATTTTCAGTATCAGAAGCCTTAATATCAGAACCAGAATCCTTAATATCCGTATCAGAATCTTTAGATTCTGTATCAGAAGTTTTAATATCAGTATCTAAATCCTTAGTTCCAGTTCCAGATATTTCGTTATTGTTTGTTTCATCGGCAGAATATTTTTCTATGGTGCTTTGAACAGGAGATTCAATATTATCCCTTCTTAACTGGAGTTTGACAGAATTATCCGATGTATAAACCACTGCCAAAGAATCATCTAATCCATTCTCAACTGAAGACTCTACAACAACACCCTCAGCTAAAGACTCCACAACAACACCTTCAGCTAAAGACTCAACATCACCATCCTCAACTAAAGACTCCACATCAACATTATCTTCAACTGATGACTCAAAAACACCGTCCTCAACTAAAGACCCCATAACATCACCCTCAACTGAAGACTCAACAACATCATCTTCAACTGAAGATGTAGCTTTGTTATTAATCAAGGATTCAGCAACACTAGTTTTAACCATAGGTATATCTGAATTTGTCTCAGCTTTAGGTTTGTTTAAATCCAATGAACTCCCACAATTTTCACAAAATTTCGCTGTTGGCCAAATTTTATGCCCACAATTCGTGCATTTTTCCATAAGATCACAACATTCATATCACAAACAAAAGAATTTTAATTGTTTACAAAATAAAATTCAAAATAATATATAAAATTAATTTATTAACAATAATTATATATATAAAATAAACTACTTAATATATTTTATCTAAATTTTTAATAATAAATATATCTAATTGTAATCGTTCAAAGAAGAAAATATTTTTCTAAAAATCAAATAATATATTTCTAAAAAAAACAAAAACAAAACAACAAGAAAAACAAAAAAACAAAAAAACAAAAAAAACTATCGTGAAATAAGAAAACTAATTAAAAATTAAAAAAATTTTATGAGCCAAAGAAGAAAATATTTTTTTAAGGGATTTGAAAACAAAAAGTGAAACTTATCAACTTTCTTTGACTCACTAATTTTTATTAGTTACTTGTACTTTATTAGACTTTAGTAAGAGCATGTGAAAAATAAAAAAATAAATCAATAGCTATTCATTTAAAGATTTATTTTCTTCTCCCTGATATGCAAGATCTTCAATTTCACAAAATTTTCTAAATCCTTTTTCTTGAGTATTTTCTTCATGAATATGAGCTATTAGCCCTGGAATCCTTCCTATCATGAAAATACCCAATCCTAAACTGTTTGAAAAGTTCATATCAGATAATATAGCTCCATTTACTCCATCAATATTTAAACAAATCTTTTTTTTCTTAAAAACTTCTTTTTCAATAGCTAAAGCTAATTTCAAATGAGGGCCTAAAAAATCTTCTTCAATAGCTAATTTCACAATCTTATTTCCTCGAGGATCTTTACTATGGTA
>WRNS01000148.1 GCA_009776495.1 Methanobrevibacter sp.
TTTTTTAAATTTAAATGTATTTTATAATTAAATATATTTTAAATATATTTTTAAATATATTTTCAAATATATTTTCAAATAAAATGTATTTTAATTATATCTTTTATTAAATGGATTTAATTTTTTATATATTTATTTATTCAATGAGTGTTAATTAATCTAAATCATTGAAATTTGGATTTTTAAAAAAATAAGTCTATAATGTTGATATAATAAGATTTTTCGAGTTAGTGATTAATTTTTTATTATAACCGCATATAAAATCATATTGTTGCAGTTATGATATTTGCCGATGGATGGTAAAAGCCAGATGAAAAAGGAGGTAAATTTAATGGCAAAAGCAATTTATGTAAAATTTGACACACCGCAAGAGATAGCTGATAAAGCTGAAGAGGCATTGGAAATAGCGAGAAATACTGGAAAAGTAGCTAAAGGAACTAATGAAGTTACTAAATTTATTGAAAGAGGAAACGCAGAGCTCGTTTTAATAGCAGAAGATGTAGATCCTGCAGAGATCGTTGCTCATATACCAGTACTTGCTGAAGAAAAAGAAATTCCTTATGCGTACTTAGCTACTAAAGAAGAAGTTGGTGGAGCTGCAGGATTAAATGTAGGTACTGCTTCAGCAGCTATTGTAGATGCTGGAGACGCAGATGAGTTAGTAGCTGAAGTTGTCGAAAAAATTAACGAATTAAAAGACTAATATTATTAATCTGTTTTGAAAGGTTTATCCTTTCGTTGTAATTTAACAGGTGATTATATGGAAGAAGGAACTCCTGCAGAGGTTATAGAAGTTCTTAAGAGGACTGGTATGACTGGAGAAGTTATGCAAGTTAAATGCAGAATTCTCGATGGTAGAGATAAAGGAAGGATATTAACTCGAAATATTATGGGTCCTGTTAGACAGGGTGATATTTTGATGTTGTTAGATACTATTAGAGAAGCTAAGGAGATTAAAACTCCTTAATATTTATTTTTATTCAAAGGAAATTCAAATATATTTCAATTTTCGATCCAGAGGTGTAGAACATGAGAAATTGTTCATTCTGTCATAAAGAAATAGAAGAAGGAACTGGAAAGATGTATGTGAAAAAAGATGGATCTATATACTTCTTCTGTAGTAGTAAATGTGAGAAAAATATGATTAAACTTGGACGAGTATCAAGAAAAGTTAAATGGGTTAAAGAATGATGGAAAAAAGTTTTGTAATGATTAAACCTGATGCTGTATCCAGACGTCTTATGGGAAAAATTTTAGCCCGTTTTGAAGCAAAAGGCCTTCAAATTATAGCTATAAAAATGTTAGACATAGATGAAAATTTAGCTAAAAATCATTATGGAGAACATGTTGAAAAACCTTTTTTTAATGATTTAATTAGTTATATCACTTCTTCACCATCATTAGCTATGGTTATCAAAGGTGACGATGCTATAAGTATTATTAGGAAGATGGTTGGTGCTACTAACCCTAAAGAAGCAGATTTAGGAACTATCAGAGGAGATTTTGCCATAGATATGGGTAGAAATGTTATTCATGCTTCTGACTCTCCAAAATCCGCTGAAAAAGAAATAAACCTTTTCTTCAATGATAATGAGATTTGTGATTATTCGATAACAGACAATTCTTGGATTTATGAATAATTAATAATTAATANTTAATATNNAATNANAATAAAAATANTAATAATAATATTNATAATAAATATTNNTAATAAATATTTTTTTAAAATGTGAATAATTTATAATTCTATTATTTCAACAAATTAATAATTTTTTAATATGTGATTATTTTTGTAAATATTATTTCATTTTACTTATGTCACATAAAACATAATCTAGTAATCTATTTATGGAGAAATTATGAAAATTAGATCCCCTATTGTATCTGTTTTAGGTCATGTAGATCATGGAAAAACAAGTCTACTAGATTTTATAAGAGGCAGTACAATAGCTTCTAAAGAAGCTGGAGGCATTACTCAGCATATTGGAGCTACAGAAATACCTATCAAAACAATAGAAAATATCTGTGGTGAATTCATATCTAAATTAACTATAAAAGATACGATTCCTGGTTTATTTTTCATCGATACTCCAGGTCACGAAGCTTTTACTAGCTTACGAAAACGTGGAGGAGCTCTCGCAGATTTAGCTATTTTAATTGTAGATATAAATGAAGGATTTAAACCTCAAACATATGAAGCTTTAAATATATTAAAAATGTATAAAACTCCATTCATCATAGCTGCAAATAAAATAGATAAGATATATGGTTGGGAATCAAATGAATATTCTTCATTTTCTGAAACATTTTCTAAACAAGCTTTTAGTACCCAACAATCACTAGACAAACATATTTATGAAATAGTAGGCATTCTCCATAAAGAAGGTTTTCAATCTGAACGGTTTGATCGAGTAAGCGATTTTGCAAGTCAGGTAAGTATTATCCCAATATGTGCAAAAACTGGAGAAGGAATTATTGAGTTGTTAGCTATGTTATTAGGTTTGGCACAAGAATATTTAACTAAACAACTTGAAATTTTCCAGGATTCTCCTGCAAAAGGAACAATCTTAGAGGTTAAAGAAGAAATTGGATTGGGTGTAACTGTAGATACAATTATTTATGATGGAGTACTTAAGCAAAATGATGAAATTGTGTTAATGATTCCAGATGATGTTTTAACTACGAAAGTAAGATCTATTTTGAAACCTTTACCCCTTGAAGAAATGAGAGATTCTAAAAAAAAGTTTGAAAATGTAGATGAAGTTGTAGCTGCTGCGGGTATTAAAATTGCCGCCCCTAACCTTGATAATGTTATATCTGGTTCTCCCTTGAGAGTTACCAATGATAATCATAATGTCAAAGATGAAATTTTAAAAGAAATTGAGAATATCACAATACATACTAATGATAATGGAGTAATGGCTAAGGCTGATACTTTAGGTTCCTTAGAAGCTCTTGTAACACTTTTAAAAAATATGAATATTCCAATTAAAACTGCAGAAATAGGTGATGTTTCTCGAAAAGATGTTATTACTGCTTCTATAGTTCAACAAGAGGATCCTAGTCATGGAGTGATAATAGCATTCAATGTAAAAGTTCATCCACACGCTGAAGAAGAATTAACTTCTTCTAATATTAAATTATTTTCAGGCAATGTTATATACCAAATAACAGAAGATTATGAAAAGTGGGTAAAAGAAAAAGAAGAAGAACAAAAAAAGCTTTGGCTTGATTCTATTATTGAACCTGCTAAGATTATGATAATTCCTAAGTTAATCTTCAGGCAGAGTAAACCAGCTATAGCTGGAATTGAAGTATTAAGTGGAACTATCAAACAGAACTATTCTCTAATGAATTCCAATGGTGATATTGTTGGGACAGTAGAAAGTATGCAAGACAAAGGTGATAACTTAGCTTCAATATCAAAAGGACAAAAAATTGCAATGGCTATTAAAGATGGAGTTGTAGGTAAATTTTTTGAAGAAGGTGACACTCTTTTTGTGGATATTCCTGAAAAACATTATAAAATTATAGAACGTGAATTTAAAGATAAATTAACTGAAGATGAGTTTGAAACTCTTAATGAAGTAATTAATATAAAGAGAAAGAAAGACCCTGAATGGGGTTCTTTTGGTTTATTTGAATAATTTATTATTTATAATAATAACTTAAAAAATACAAATAATAATTATTATTTATAATTATTTTTGTATTTTTTTTAAGACTTAATAATTTGAGTTAATAAGTAATATAGGAGGAATTTTTTGGTATTTAAAGTAATTGTTTCCCAAAAAGAAACATCATATCAACTGGAAACTGACAATGAATTAAATCGACAATTTATAGGTTTAGCTATAGGCGAAGATTTTGATGGAAAATTAGTTGGCTTAGATGGATACACACTTCAAATCAC
>WRNS01000149.1 GCA_009776495.1 Methanobrevibacter sp.
CCTGGTAAATTCTCGGTTCTTTATCTAAAAACTCTTTAATTTTATCTATAAACATGTTTGATGCACTATTTTTTCCTTTCGGGCTTCCATTGATAATCACTGTCTTAAGCATTTTGGCACCTCAAAGTTTAAGACATTTTCCAGTGATTTCAAGTTTATATCAATTTCATCCACACTATCTATTATGAATACAAAGTGTTTTGGAGCTTGCATATTCAAGGCATTACGTTTTGCTAAATTTATAAAAGTTTGATTCTCCTCAGATGAGTAAGCACCATATCCAATTGAAATCATAATAGGGAAACGATCATATCTCATTTTATGATGAATTTCACCATCAACAGTCTCGAAGAATGGTGAAATGTTGGGGATGGAACGATCCAGAAAAGATTTTATATCATAGCTAAAGCCTCCATAGCTGAATTTTGAAACTAACAGTAAAACATCTGATTGAATTTCTTTTCTAGCTATTTCATTCGGCGAATCTTCCCTCATAACACAAAGACCTGGTGTCTTAAACCAACAGCCAAAGCAGCCAATGCATGGTTTGATTTCATCTCCATTCACTTCAATAATTTTTGCTTTATAATTTGATTTTTTCACAGTTGTTTGAATTTCAGATGATAAATCCACATTATCATAGGATGAACTTTCTCTATCACACAGTATCAGTGTTTTCATTTTAAGTCCTCTTTTTTTTTAGTTTTCCAACCATTACAATCATAATTCCGAGCAAAAGAATACTAAAACTACTTATAAACAGAATATCTTTTATTGATGTAAAAGAAGAAGCTATAAAAAAGAGAGTGTATAATTGACTTGGATAATTCATTGTTAAAATCATAAAGCTAATGTTTTCAATACATTCTGATAAAAAATACATTATAGCTAGAATAAAAATTATTTTTTGATAAATTATCTTTTTTGAAATTTTTCTAAAAACCTTTATCCCTGCAAAAATCAAGAATAAAGAAACAATTAATGGGTAAATAAAATCAAATCCTATTGAAAATTGGATATAAGATAATCTACCTATTGGTCCATAGCTATGAATAAGATTATAAAATTCTTGAGGTGAATTAAAACTTTGAACGTCTATATATGGATTATTATTACTTCTACCTTTAAATAATAATTTAAATCCAGAATTCATAAATATATAAAATCCAAAAAATAAAAAATCAATTACTAGAGTGGTTCTTATCGTAACTTTTTTATTTAATTTTTCAAAAAAGCCTTCATTTTCTTCATTATTTAAAATACCTGTTTTCACCACGTGATCACCTATAGTATAGTTTTTTCATTTTTATTCTTCTTCACGATTACTGAATTTAAAACAAAGTTGAAATGTGATTCTACTTCATCAAATATTTCATCAAATATCTTTTCTTGCATGGATTCCTCTAAGCTTTCATCATACCTTAGTAAGATATGTTCAAATAATAGGAAGATTGCATACTTATGATATCTCTTAGCTAATTTTTTTGGATTTGTCTCTTTAACGATTTTTTTATCTATCAATATCTTAAAAAACAAGGTCCAAAACTTGATAGGGGCATTTATAAGTTCTTCTATAAAGAATTTTTTTATCTTTTCATTATGATACAGTTCTATAAACATCAACTTTAAGATTTTTCTCATTTTTGGATGTTTCCATTGATTTTTTATAGCTTGAGAACCTCTATGATAGGTTTTCATTGGATTTATATCATTAATATTAGCTATATTTTGAGGATAATTCTTACTTTTTATGGGCAAACTTTCATAATAGGTTTGAGTTTTAACCATATTTTTTTTATAGTATTCAAAGATAGTTTCTAAAATTTTTTCTTTGCTTGAGTAGTGATTATAGATAGAACTTTCTTTTATTCCAACATTTTTAGCTATTTCACGAATACTTACATTATCATATCCTTTTTTTGAGAATAAATCAATAGATACATCAAATATTTTTTCTTTCGTTGAAATGCTTGTTTTTGTTTCCATAAAACCATATTCATCCTTTTTTATTAGTTTTTTCTTACTTTTTAAATGGTTCATAACAATATTTTTATACTAACTAACGTTAGTTAGTTTATATTTTTGTCATAGTCTAATATAAAACTAATGTTATTTTGTAATTTTTTTAAAATCTATTAAATGAAATTTATTTAATTTTTAAAAAATTCCACTAATTTTTAAAAATAAAAATAATTAATATTTGTTCAAAAATTTTTCATTCTTTTAAAAATTCGTAATTATTGATGGATTTTAATCGTTTCTCCATTTCAATAATTCTGTCTTTTGAATTAGACTTATAATTATGATTTAAAAATCCTTTTAAATTAGATTTTGTATTATTTTTAAGATTAAATTTTATAATATTTTTAAAATTATTTTTATTTTTTAAATTATTATTAAATTTATATTTAGACTTATTTTCAAATTTTTTTGAAAATTTATATTTAGCCGAGTAATCTTGAATATATTTAAATTGTGGGGAAATAATAAAACAGGCTTCTTCTGATTTTAAATCTGATATATTAACTTTATTCAAATTTCTAAGGATTCTTCTTTTTAACTTTTTATCTTTTATTTCTTTTCCAAGGAAAATTGGTGTTTGAACAGCTGATGAAAGTTTATAGCTATGTCTCGCATTCTTTCGCTCATTTTTTCTATTATTCAATATCTCAAAACTTTCCAAATCAAGATTTTCATCTCTAAATGGTATTCCTGCATCAGAAAGAGCTATGGTTTTTTCATCATTAGCTGAAATATTTTTAATGATATTATCTGAATTTAGCGAAGCTATTGTTCCACCAGCAATTCTTCCAAAAATAGGGCCCTCACCAATGTAAAAACCAGCTTCTATAAAAGCATATCTTACACCTGCAGCTAAGGTGTAAGTAGCTACTATTCCATCATCTTTTATAACTCTTTTGAGCTCCTTAAAAAATTCCACTGTACACAGCTCTGGAGCCATAGCTGGAGAGTATGGATCGAGAAATATCCCGTCGTAGCTATTATCTGCAAATTTTCGCACGGTTTCACGAGCATCTTCACAATGTATGGATATAGCTACATCCTCTGGAACATCCTCCTTTTCGAGTTTAAGAGCTAAATAGCTTTCATCGATTAATTTAGATTCAATAGCTTTTTTAACAATTTCATGGCTTTTAATAGGACTTGGAACAAGAATACCTGCAGCTAATGTTTCTGCAGATATTTCCACCATATCAACACTGAGTTTAGGAACTTTTTCACAAGTTTTATCAACATTTTTTAAAAAATCTTCGATGATAGCTGCTGAGTTGTATCCTAATCCACTACAAATATCTAAAATAGCTATATCTTCCTTGTATTTTAAATTTTTTAGCTTTTCATTAGAAATTTCTTTACTTTCCAATAACTTTTCCTTCTTAATATTTTTAAAATAGCTATTTTCTTTATTTTTTAATCTATCATCATTATCAATATTTTTAAAATAGCTATTTTTAAATGGCTTCACAAATTTTTCAAATGATTCTGTAATAGCTCCATTTGAGTTATGCATAGTTTCTATTTTCCCATCAAAATCAGGGGAGTTAAGTGTAGAAGATCCATCTTTGGTTTTTATAAAAAAATCAATCGATTCTTTTTTAAGTTTAAGGCGATAGCTACTTTGAAGAGTTTCTCTTTCTTTTGAAAAATAGTAATCCATTTTTTCAATTAGCTCATCACGAGAATTTTTGGATTTTGATGGAGGAGATGTCATGTTATTCATATTAGTTATAAATTAGATTTATATGAAACTTAAAAATAGTGTTAAAAAATATAAAAAATAATATTAATTATTAAATTTATTTTAAATAATTAATTATAAAATTTTTTTAAATTCTTTTGAAAAGTAGTAATCCATTTTTTCAATAAGCTCGTCACGAGAATTTTTGGAA
>WRNS01000150.1 GCA_009776495.1 Methanobrevibacter sp.
TTTAATTATACTTTTTTTTTTTTTTTTTTAATATGTATTAAATGTTTATTTTATTTGTAAGCATCAATAATATTGTATTTCACATCTTCTTCTTCTAAAGATTTTATCAGAGTTTTTGCCATATTTCCAACAGCTAATACCATGACATTGAGTCCTTTTTTAGTAGCAGCTACAGTTGAATGTGCGGTTGCATATTCAATAGCTATTGGAATATTTAATTTATTAGCTACTGCTCTAGAAATGGTTCCCATGATTCCAACTTTGTCAATTTCATTTATTCCCCATTTTTTATAGTTGGATTCATACATGTTTTTAATAAGTTCTAAATCACATCTCCTTGAACCACCTTGCTTTATAGTTGGAAGTGAAATGATAATAACCTGACCAATTTCTAAGTCAATCATTCCATTTAAACCAGTTAAAGCCACATCTTCTCCGGTATCCGCATCACAAAGAACTTGAGCAGTAGCACTTTGCTGGGATTTATCCGCATATAAAATGCCTTTTTCCATATATAATCCAACTTGATCATTTTTCTTTATTTTTTCATTAGCTATAGCTGGCCATACTGACTTATAATAATTCATAGTTTCTAAAACAGAATCAGAATATTTTCGAAGATTTATAGCATCTTTTTTGACTTTAGCTATTCCCTTTTGGCTTATTTTATATGGAGATCTCCCATCCCTAGAGCTAATGTATCCTTCATCAACTAATGTTTTAATGTTTTCAGAAACTGCCTGTACTGTTATATTAAGGCGTTCAGCTATGTCTTTTTGTCTAAGATGAGGGTCTTGTTTCGATATTTCACTTAAAATCTGGAAATGTGTCATTTCCCCTCGTTTTTTAAATATTTTCATTTTATCCCTATTTGAGCATATTTAATCTGTTTATTGTCATAAAATTAATATTGTTTAAATTTTATATTTTTTTCTAAATTAAGTTTGATAAATATTTTTAAACAAATTGATAATTTTTTCTTAATAAAGTTTCATTATTATTTTTTAAAATACCTATTTTTAAATATTGTGTATTTTATCGTGAAAATAATCAAATGAGTTAATAGTTTAAACTTAAAACTATCATTATATGAATTTTTCATTTTTTTTGCTTGAATCAATAACAATTTATTTTGTAGTTCACTACCATCGAACTTTAAAAAAATATCTATCCAATTTAATAAGAATGGATTTAAAATCACATCATTATATTTAAACTTGTGATTGTTACATAGATTGGAACATGCAAGATATGAATTTAAAGAGTCCCTAACTAATTTAAAACTTATCTTTTTTGTAACAGATTGATCTTCTTCTGTTTCTCTCATGCAATAATTATAAACTATCTGATCATTTAAAAATAAAATGTTATTTGCATGTATATATGACTCTATTACAAAATTTAAATCTTCTCCAGAGATGAATGAATCAAATTTAATATCATATTTTTCGATTAAATCTCTTTTGTAAATTTTTGACCAAATAGAAGGTAAAATCTTTAAAATATTTGCTTCATCTTTAATATTTGAAATACATATTTTGCTACTGTTTTTTCTGAGTTTTTTCCCATAGAATAAATAAAAAAAGATTTTTTCCCATAAAAATGATACAATACCTGAAAAATTCGGATTTTTGGAGATATCATCTTCATATTCATTTATATTATCTTCAAATGGAGAATATGATTTACGAACATTATCATCATTGTAGATGCGTTTATACCTGCCAAATACGATATCAACATTTTTTGATGAAATTTCATTGTACAAAATTTCACATGCATCCTTTTTATAGCTATCATCTGAATCTAAAAACATTAAATATTTCCCAGTTGCCTTTTCCAAGCCAATATTTCTAGGTCCATATGCTCCACCAGTATTTTTTTCCAAATGAATAGCTTCAAAGCTATCATACTCTTTAGCATAGCTATCGATAATATTTCCACTATTATCAGTTGAACAATCATCAACCATGATAACTTGAATTTTGTCTAAACCGATTGTTTGATCGATTATAGAGTTTAAAGAATTTTTCAAATGTTTTTCAGCATTAAAAATAGGAATAATAATGCTAATTTTCTCATCATAAGTAGTATGATTTTTAATTTTGAAAACTCCAATTAATTAAATTTTTTTTTATTAAAGATTTGATAGATTTTTTCTAAATTGAAATAATCGAATTATTTATTTTTAAATAATATTTTAATTTTTTAATTATTTAAATGATTTTTTATTTTTTAAAATGATTTTTTTATTAAAATTTTTTTTAAAACTAAACAAAAGTTTCACTAATAATCTATTCATTCCATTCCAACGATTTCTTTTAAAATGGCAATATCAGTGTTATCCAATGTTTTTGTCGAAGCTATAGCTATTAAGTATGTGATGATAGCTATAGGTATTGCTAAGATAAAGGGCAAATTAGCTGCGAATAATACTACTGCCACAATTAGACTAGAGATAATGATTTTGAAAATATCTTTTACAAGTGAAAAATCAGGAGTGTATTCACTTTTAATAACTAAATAGGTCATTATTACACATATTAAAAATCCTGTTGTAACAGCAGCTATACTTGCACCAATGTAGTTGTAATAAGTAATTAACACAAAATTAAGAATAATATTAAAAATACAAGCTAAAGCATTAATTTTTGTCACTACAACTTCTCTATTAGATGAATTTAAAAGTAGAGTTGATGCTCCATTAATAAAAAGGAAAATAACATTCCAAATTAATATCCGCAAAGGTAAAGATCCAAGCACAAACTGTTTTCCATAAATTAACAAAATCACTCCTTCGCTGTAAAAGCTAATACCAATAGCTATAGGTAAAATCATCATCAAAAGATATTTTATAGATTTTTCATAGCTAATTTTCAGCATATCTGCGGAGTTTTTATATAAATTAGACATCAATGGAAAAATAACATAATTATAAACCATATAAAGTGTTGTAAACACTATTATGATTTTAATAGCTGAACTATAAATTCCAAGTGCAGTGTTTCCTTTTAAAAAAGATAAAATTACAGTATCAATCATTGTATACATAAAAGTAAAAATAGTGGTTAAACCAAAAGGCAAAGCTTTTTTAACAGATTTTTTCCAAAATGAAAGATCAAATTGTAAACTAAGTGGAACTATCTCAGAGTTGGATTTGATATAAATATAAAATAGATTGACTAAGCTTGCTAGTAAATAAACAATAGCTAATGAAATAAAACCAAGATCAGTGATTACTACAAGAAAGGTTCCGCCTAAAAGTACGCTACTGTTGATGATAATCCCAATAGCTTGAAACTTCATTTTTCCATAAGCTTGAAAAGCCCCATTAAAGAAGTTAGCAATATTTAAAAATATATTATAAATTAGGAAAATTAGAGTTATTTCTATAGTAAATGAATCATATCCCATTATTGTTAGAATAACTATTGAAGCTAAAAATATTATTATTGATAGGAAAATTTTTAAAGGAACTCCATTTCCAATATATTTATTAGCTAATTCATGGCTTTTAGATAAATCTCTTGTTGTATATGTGGTAATTCCTAAATCCATGAAAAGAACTATTATTCCTGTAAAAGATAGTGCAAAAGTAGAAATTCCAAATTCATAAACTCCAAGGTATCTAGCTATTAATATAACCCAAATAAACCCAAAAACACTAAATATTATCTGGGAGGACATAACCCAACTAGTATTTTTGAAAAGTTCCATTATTTTACTCATTTTTTCACTTAAATTATAATTAGAAAATAGAAAATTAGTTTTTTAGTATTATATATTACTTCTTTAAAGTTATAGTTTTTAATAAGTAGTTTGTTTTATATAATTTTTTTTAAACAATGGAAACTTTGAATTATCAAAGTTAAAAAGTTATTTATCAGATTTTA
>WRNS01000151.1 GCA_009776495.1 Methanobrevibacter sp.
GTAAAATTTTTAAAAAAATGCTATTGAATTGAAAATTAATTTATTAAATATGATAATTAAATATTATCTTTAAATTTTATAATATAAGTTAACTATGAATTAGTAGAAATAGTGAATTTATTAAATTTTTTATTTTCTAATTAAAAAAAAAAATTTTAAAAAATAAAAAAAAAATCAAAGATTTTTCTAATTAAAAAAATAAATAAAAAAAAATTAAAAAATTAAAAAAAAAAATCAAAGATTTTTCTAATTAAAAAAAATAAAAAACTTTTTAAAATAAAAGGATATGATAATTTCAAATAAGTACCCTTACTTAAAAACTTTATTTTCATGATTACTATATAATAAAAATAGAGATGGACAAATGAAATCAAAAATACATATAGTATCAGTATACAGTATCATTCACTTTATAGTGGATTTTTCATGTGCTTATTTAATAACTAATTTAATTGTTCCAATATCTACATCAGTATACACGTTGATTATAGCAGTTTTATTATACAATTTCTTTGCATTTGCATTACAATTGCCGATTGGAATTATAGCAGATAAATTAAACAAAAATGCTTTAATATCATGTTTAGGTTGTTTGCTTATAATTTTTGGATTTGCTTTTTTTAAGTTTAGTATTCTATCATGTATAATTATAGGACTAGGTAATGCTTGTTTCCATATTGGTGGAGGAATTGACATATTAAATATTAGTAATAAAAAAGCAAAATTACTAGGTATATATGTAGCACCTGGTGCTATGGGGCTATTTCTTGGTGGAGCACTAGGATGGTATGGTTTTAATCAAACTATTTTAGTAATTATAGTATTATTACTTTCTGCTATAGCATTAGTTCACTTATATGTTAATATGAAGAGCAAATATAAAATTAACAATTTAACACCAAAATTGGAAACAATAACAAAGAAACATATTATCATACTATTAACTTTGTTGTTTGCTGTTTGTATTAGAGCTTATTTAGGACTTATACTCACTTATACTTGGAAATCAGATATTTGGATTGGACTTATATTTGTATCGTGTATTGTGCTTGGAAAAGTATTAGGTGGATTTATTAGTGATAAATTTGGGTTAATAAGAACAGCTGTGATATCATTATGCCTATCAGCTATATTCTTTGTATTCTCATTTAATAGTGAGATTATAGGTTTTTTAGCAATTCTTACATTTAATATCAGTATGCCAATTACTTTAATTGGATTAGCTAACACTTTCAATAATAATAAAGGGTTTGCCTTTGGGTTAACAACATTTGCTTTGTTTTTAGGTGCAGTTCCTGTTTTGCTGAAATTCGAAACTATGTTTTTCAATCCAATATCTTTATTTATTATTACAATTATAACTAGTATTGTTTTATATATAGGTTTAAAATCATATGAAAGTCTAGGTATGGATAATGATTAGAAGTCTAGTAATATCTCTGATATTGACTATAATTATTGAATTAGGAGTTGCCATTGCCTTAGGAATTAGAAATAAAAATGATTTACTCTTAGTGATACTTGTAAATACTCTTACAAATCCAATAGTAGTGTATTTAGCAAATATTAGTATGGGATTTAGTCCTCAATTTTTCCATATCCTTGTAATTGCAATCTTAGAAATATCAGCTTTTCTAGTTGAAGGGTTTTTATTAAAAAAGTACTTAAATACTATCACAGTAGGACCATACCAATTGTCTTTTCTCATGAATTCTGTATCATTTATTTGTGGTATAATCATAAGTATGATATGAATAAAAGGAGTGAAAAATATGAAAAAAAGTATGAAATTAGCTATAATTATAGTTTTGATGTTATATATGCTTCCTATATGTTTTGCAGATGCGATGGATGTAGACCCAGTCCCAAAAGAAAAAAACAAGACAAAACCCATACAAAAAAACACTCAAACCAATGATCCTATCAATGTCCCAAAAGAAAACAATACAAAACCCATACAAAAAAACATTCAAAGCAATGATTCTATCAATGTCCCAAAAGAAACAAACAATATGGAAACTGTAGTTATTGTAGGTATTGGAGTACTGATTATAGCAATAGCCTCAGTAATTTTAATTATAAAAATGAACAAGAAAAATAAAAAAGATTAATTAAATTGGGCTGCCAAATAGCACTGTTTCGAGTATTAGACTTTTGCTAAAAAATAACTTAAAATGTTCAAGCTGTGTAAATCTACTGAGGATTTTTAAATTTTCAACCAGTTGATTTTGGCAGTGCCATGAATTTTTATTATTAAACTTATATTTTATTACTTTATTTCACCTTTTAACCAGTTTAAATAGCTATTTGAAGCTTTTATAATGGGTATTGCAATAATACAAGGATTTTCATAGCTATGGATTTCTTTGACTTTAATTATGATTTCATCAACTTTTTCTTCAACTGTTTTTAATATTAAAATAGCTTCTTCATCATTTTCAAGATTGCCTTCCCACCAATAAACTGATTTCATGTTGCTGATAATATTTGAACAAGCAGCTAATCTTTCTTTTACAATATAAGTTCCAATTTTAAGGGCTTCTTTTTCATTTGACGTTGTGATATAAACTATAGCCATCATATTATTCAAATCCAAAAAATTTTAATAATTTAAGTAATATCTTGAATTTATTTTATAAAAATTTTGAAAAAAAATAAAAAAATAAAAAAAAACTTGATTAAAATTTTAATAAAAAACTTGATTAAAATTTTTTAATAATCAAAAATTAAGACAATGATTAAAAGAGTTTTTCAAAGACCTATGGGCTTAAAGGAAATTGAAGTTTGTGTTTATTATTATCTATCTTATCCCTAACCTTATTAATTTCTGCAGTTGAAATCTTGATTTCCTTTGATATTGTATCATTATCTAATCTTTTATCTACAATGGAGTGTAGTAACTTATCTAAAATTTCATAGCTAAATCCAATTTCATCTTCATCTGTTTGTCCCTCATAAAATCCTGCACTTGGTGGCTTATTTATTATTTCTTCTGGAATATTCCAGTCATTAGCTAATTTTTTCAACTGAGACTTATAAATATTAGCTATTGGGAGAATATCACAAGCTCCATCACCATATTTTGTAAAGTAACCAATTAATAGCTCACTTCTATTACTTGTTCCAGCTACGAGAAAATTATTCAAATTAGCATAATAATACAAAATAGACATTCTTATCCTTGCTTTAAGATTACCTTCAGCTGTTTTTTCGGATGAATCATTTTCACCTATCCATTGAGAATTCTTAGCTAAATTAATAAAATCGTTGGATAGATTGTCAATAGCTATTTCTTCATATCGAAGGTTTAAAATTTCAGCTATTAATTTAGAATGTTTTTTATCTTCTTTTGAAGCTGTTGAAGTACTCATATAAACTCCCATAACATTGTTAGAACCAATAGCTTCTTTTAATAAATATGCAACGACAGTAGAATCTAATCCTCCGCTTAGGCCAATAGCTATCCCTTCAGCATTTGATTCATTTTTCACATTTTTAATAAAATTGGTTATTTTATCTTTTGTTTTATCTGGATTAAGTTGAGGTAGTTTTATCATATCATCACAAATTAGAAAATATTTGCTTAAAACGCTGCAAATTAAAGATTAATCAATGAATATACTAAAAAAATTTATTCTATAAAATTAAAGCCAACAAAAATTTATATTCTATGAGGATCATATTAAAACAATATTTATTTTATTTATATTTTTCATGATTAATAACTTTGATAATTTCTACTAATTTTGGTTTAAAGTTGAGAATTAAAGTTATAAAAATAAATGATTTTTTTATAAAAGGAATATAATTTTATTTTTTTTTAAAATAAAAATAAAAAAAATAAAATAAAAATAAAATAAATAAACAAATAAATTCTATTATTT
>WRNS01000152.1 GCA_009776495.1 Methanobrevibacter sp.
AATTATTAAAAATATTATTAAAGTATGAATAAAAATTATAATTAAAAATAGAAATTAAAAAATTATTAAAAATATTATATGTATAAGAAAAATTAAATCTTTTTTAAATGATCATATGATTTATGAAGAAAACGTGAAGATTAAAAATCCATTGAAAATGGATATTCGCTTTGCATCGGTTTATCCAAATGTATATAGAACAGCTATGTCCTCATTGGGCTATCAAATTATCTATTGTCTGGTGAATGATAGAAAAGATTCTTGGTGTGAAAGGGTAATCTATCCAAGTACTCGCAGTATTGAATCAAACAGTCCATTAAAAGATTTTGATATTATTAGCTTCTCATTACAATATGAACAAGATTATTTCAATTGTGTAAAGATGCTTAAAAAGGGAGGAATACCTCTTAAAAGAAAAGACAGAAATAATAGCTATCCTTTAATAATAGCTGGAGGACCATGCGCAAGTTCTAATCCAATTCCAATCTCAGATTTTTTCGATATTTTTATTATTGGGGAAGGGGAAGCTATTTTAAATAAATTTTTAGATAAATTTTTAGAAGTAAAGAAAAACAAAAAAACAGAACAACATTTAAAAAAAAACAATACTGAAAATACTGAAAATGGGGAAAATGAAGAAAAGTGGGAAAATAATGAAAATAAGGAAAATAAAAATATTGGAAAACTAAATCACTTAGAACCATTTTTAGATATAAAAGGGATTTATATTCCAGAATATGATAATCATGTTGAAAGAGCTATTGTTTCTAATATGGATGAAGCATACCACATCACCAATCCCATAATTACTAATACAAAAAACAAGGAATACTTACCTGTTTTTGGAAATTCAATATTGCTTAATGTTTCAAGGGGTTGTTCTCGAGGTTGTAGATTCTGTATGGCAGGATACATGTATCGACCCTTTAGAGAAACTTCCTTAAATAAGTTGATAAATATTGCAGAAAGGGCTAGGGAAAACACAGGTATTGAAAAAGTATCATTAATTGGAGCAGCTGTTTCTGATTATTCAAAAATAGATGAACTTATTAATGAACTCACAAGGAGGAAATTTCAAATATCCACACCTTCACTTAGAATAGATTCAATATCACCAGAATCATTAGCTAATTTAAAAGAAAGTAGGGCGAAAACTATTACAATAGCTCCAGAATCGATTTATAACATTCGAAAATCATTGAATAAGGATATAAGTGATGAAAAAATAGCTAACGTTGTAAAAAATGCACTTGAGTTAGACTTCAATGTGAAATTATATTTTTTAATAGGTTCACCTAATGAAACAATGGAAGACATTCAGGAATTAGCTAGCTACATAAAATATTTAAATTCCCTAAATCAAAAAATAGCTAAGTCCCCATCTAACTACAATAGATCAATAAAATTTAGTATTAATCCTTTAATTCCAAAACCACACACTCCACTACAATGGGATGGATATGACATGAAAGATATCAAATCTAAGATAAATTATTTAAAATCTCAGTTAAAAGGACTAGCTATTAAATTTGATAGTCCTAAGATGGGATTAATTCAATATGTTTTATCATGTAAAGGATTAGAAATTGGAAAATTGTTGGAAGAATCAGCTGAAAAAAAGATTCCTATGAGCGAATGGAAAAAATACGCTAGTGGGTATAGACTAAAAGATGAACTTCCTTGGAAAAACATCGACCTTGGTTTAAATCCAGATTTTTTAAAAAAAGAGAGAGAAAAATTGTTAGCTAATGAGTCTACACCTTGGTGTTGGGAAGAATCTTGTTATGGGTGTGGATCATGTGATAAATAGAAACAAACTTTGAAAACAGCTAAACTAGTATATTAAATTTATTTTCAATATTATTATTTTAAATTAACTGATGTATTTTTTAAGTTAATTTACATATTATAATATGATTATTATAAACTTTTATTATATGATTATTATTAAACTTTTAGTATATGGTGAAATAATGGTTAAAACCGCAAAGAGACTTAATTCAATTGAATTATCCCAAATTAGAAAAATGTTTGAAATTGCAGACGAAAATGCCATAAACTTAGGAATTGGAGAACCTGACTTTGATATTCCTGAAAATGTGAAAATAGCTATGAAGGATGCACTTGATGCTGGTTTTACCCACTATACTCCAAATAAAGGAATTATAGAACTGCGAGAAGAAATATCTAAAAAACTTAAAAAGGATAATAAATTAGCTATAGATCCTGAATCAATAATGGTTACAGTTGGAGCAAGTGAAGCCCTTTATATCTCTGCTCAGGGATTATTTGAAAAAGAAGACGAAGTATTAATTCCAGATCCTGGATTTTTATCTTACAAAGCCTGTGTTGATTTAGCTGAAAGTAAACCAATAGCTATTGAGGGAAAAATCGAAAATGAGTATAAAATAAAAGTTGAGGATGTTCAAGAAAAAATTAGCTCAAAAACAAAGGGAATGATTATGAATTCTCCATCCAATCCTACAGGATCTGTTATGGATAAAGAAGATATTAAAGGAGTAGCTGATTTAGCTACAGATCATGACTTCATGATAATAAGTGATGAAATTTATGAAAAAATAATCTACGGGAAGAAACATTACTCTCCTGCACAATTTAGCGATAATGTAATCGTTATAAACGGTTTTTCAAAAACTTACGCTATGACAGGTCTTAGAATAGCTTACCTTGCTGGAGAAAATGAAATTGTGGAAGAACTTTTAAAAGTTCATCAATATAATACAGCCTGTGCAAGCTCAATCTCTCAAGTAGCTGCAAAAGAAGCATTAGCTGGACCACAAAAATATGTTAACACAATGGTTAAAGAGTTTGAAAGAAGAAAAGATTTAGTAGCTACACGACTTGATGATATGGGTTTAAAATGCACTAAGTTAGAAGGTGCATTTTATGCATTTCCCCAAGTAGAAAACCCTATGGAATATGTTCAAAGAGCACTTGAGCTTGGAGTAATCACAGTACCAGGAAATGGATTTGGAGAAAATTGTAAAAATAACATACGAATTTCATATGCAAATTCATATGAAAAGATTGAAGAAGCTATGAACCGGCTAGAGACAATAAAACAATGAATAAAAATAAAAGTTTTATAAAAAAATTTAACAATAGCATCTGAATTTTTGATTTTGATGATTTTTAAAGTTTTTTAATTTTTTCAAGAGGTAATCCAGTTGCGTTAGCTATTGTTTCAAAAGGAATTCCTTCATTTTTTAATTTTATAGCTATTTCTAGTTCTCTTTCTTCTTTTCCTTCATCTACTGCGTATTTTATTTGGGCTTTTTCATCTAGTTCGGCTTGTTCAGCTCTAATATATGCTAAATATTCTTTCTGATCTTGTAAAACATGCAATGTTTTTTCATACATTTTACTTACAGATTCATCCATGTTCATCACCTTTTCCATTAAATCTGGAGATGTACTCTTATTAAGAAGCAATAAAATCCTTATTAAAGAATCATTCAAATCTAAATTACCTTTACTTAGTCTTTTTCTAAATTTAGGTAATTCGATGTAATGAATTTCGATAATATCTTCCATCATGAAATTGCTTTTTTTATCGCATAGCACCTAAAAGTGTTAATCAAATGTAAAGTTTCATTTTCACATCCACTCTCACCAAATATTTTAGGAAATAAATACTCATTAAGAAGATTTAATTTTTTCCCATCTTTTTCAAATTCCAACTCTAAACACCATTATTTTACAATTTCATTAAATATATATTTTATCAATATTAAACTAAAAAAAACTCAANAAAAGGAGAAATAAAACATAANTGAGGAAAAAATATTTTCAGATTTTNAATCATCTCATCCTTTTCATATA
>WRNS01000153.1 GCA_009776495.1 Methanobrevibacter sp.
AAAAAATTAAAATTTTAAAATTAACAAAATGATAAAAATGTTTTCAGATATTCCTATTCATTATTTTTCAGGTGCTCATAGAGTTATTAAACCTTCTAAAACAGTAGCTAATTATGAAAAAAAGTTGAAAATTGCAGGAATAACACGAATCACAGAAATAACTCATTTAGATCGTGTTGGAATTCCAGTTTATTCAGCTATTCGTCCTACTGCACAAGATGGTGGGGTAAGTGTATATGCTGGGAAAGGAGCTAAAAAAGACCAAGCAAAAGCTTCAGCTATGATGGAAGGGTTTGAAAGGTATTCTGCAGAAAAACAAGACATTGATAGTGAAAATTCAATTGTAGCTACTTTTAACAATCTTAAAGATTCCATTCCTTCAAAAGATTCAAATCTTCCAAAAGATTCCATTCCTCCTAAAGACTCAGATTTTCCAATAGACTGTATTCATCCAAAAGATTTAATTTTACCAAATGAAACTAAAAATTTAGACTTTAATCAAGTTGAAATTGAATGGACATTAAGTACTGATATTGTTTCAGAAAAAGAATATTATGTTCCTTCTAATGCAATATATCATCCATATATTCCTAAAAATTCAACTCCTTTATTTAAAGGAAATACAAATGGATTAGCATCAGGAAATGTTTTAGAAGAAGCTGTGCTTCATGGAATATTTGAAGTAATTGAAAGAGATGCATGGAGCATTTTTGAATTAACAAAAAAAAATAAGAGACAAATAGATACCCAAACAATTAATAATTCCCTTATAAATGAATTACTAGCTAAGTTTGAAAAAGAATCAATTGACATTAAATTAATGGATTTAACAGCAGATNTAGATATTCCAACAATTGCAGCTACTGCAGATGATACTTTNTTAAAAGATCCAGCTCTTTTNTCACTTGGAGTTGGAACACATCTAAATCCTGAAATAGCTATAATTCGTGCCTTAACCGAAGTAGCTCAAAGTAGAGTTACACAAATTCATGGNGCCCGNGAAGATACTATTCGAGCCGATTTTATGAGAAAAGCTGGTTACNAGCGGATGAAACGAATTAACAGCCATTATTTCAGTGATGAAAAAGAACTAATACAAATTGACGATATTGAAAATAAAACTACCAATTCATTAAAAAAGGATATTGAAATAACAATATCAGAATTAAAAAAATTTTCATTGGATAAAATACTTTTTACTGATTTAACACGAAAAGAACTCGGGATAAATGTTGTTAGAGTTGTTATACCGGGGAGTGAAGCATATTCCATAGACCCTGATAGAATCGGGAATCGTTGGAAAGGGTTTGAAAATAATTCAAAAAGTTAATTATTAAATAAAAATATTTTTTTTAGAAATTAAATGATAAAATGTCAAAAAAGACCATAATTTTTACAGGATTATCTATTTCTCATGAAAAAGCTTTGAATATATTAAACGCTGAGTATCGAGCTCCGATTAAAAGAGGAGATATTTTAAAAGCCATTAATGAATCTCCAGAAATTATAGGAATTATTGATGGGGTTTTTCATCATGCACCAGCAGTTGGACATAAAGAAATCATACAAGCTATTGATAAAGGAATAACTGTTGTTGGTGGAGGAAGTATGGGGGCTTTAAGAGCTTCCGAGTTAGATAGTTTAGGAATGATAGGTATCGGATATGTTTATGAAAGTTATGCTAGTGGAAAGATTGAATCCGATGATGATGTAGCTGTTGTTTTTAATCCAGAAACTCATGAACAGCTTTCAGAAGCTTTAGTAAACATTGAACATAAATTATCATTAGCTACAGAAAAAGGAATAATAAATAATTCTGAAAAAAACGAAATATTGAAAGTAGCTAAATCAATTTATTATCCAAAAAGGACATATTCCAAAATATTAGCTAAAACAAAGATTTCTGAAGAAAAAAAAGAAAATTTGATCGAATTTGCATCTAAAATTGTAGATATTAAAACACAAGATGCAATAGCTGTACTCGAATTCATCAAAAGTATGAAAAACTCCCTCTAAATTATTTTATAAAAACCAAAACAACATGGTGAGAAAATGGAATTATCTCAAAAGATTGAAAAAGCAAAAGAATATATGAAAGGAAAAAATTTAGCTATTGCTTTTTCAGGTGGGGCAGATAGTACATTTATTGCTTTTTTAGCAAAAAAAGTAGCTAATAATACTTTAGCTATTATTTTTAACAATGGTTTAATGCCTTCTAAGTTTTTAGATGATGCTCAAAAAGTAGCTAAAAACCTTGAAATTGAATATGAAATTATTAACGATGACTTTATAAAAAATGAAAAATTCATTGAAAATGATTCAAAAAGATGTTTTATTTGTAAAAATATCATGTATTCTAAAATTAAAAAACTAGCTAATGAGAAGGGATATGAAACAATTGTTGATGGAACAAATATTAATGATTTACTAGAAGATCGACCAGGGATTATGGTAAATTATGAAAAAAATATATTAAGTCCATTAGCTAATGCTGGAATTGAAAAAGAAGAAGTGTTAGAATTTTTAAGTGAAAAGAACATTAATTATTCTAAAATGACAACATGTTTAGCGACTAGAATCAACAGGAAAGAAAAAATAACCTTAAAAAAAATTAATAGAATAAATTATGCTGAAAATCTGTTAAAAAACCTTACTAAATTAGAGACAGTTAGAGTTAGAGACTTTTCTAATACTGCTCAAATTGAAGTTGAAGACCTTGCTCCATTGCTAAATAAAAATACTCTTCAATTAATAGAAAGCGAACTTAAAGCCGTGAATTTCAAAAAAATTACATTAGCTATTGATACATTAGCTAAAGCAAAAAAGGAAATTGTTGTTTACAAGCCCTGCAAAGATGAAGCTAATAAAATAATGTTTGAAAATGAACTTCCTTATGAAATTGATATAAATAAAACATGTATAGAACTTGAAAAATTAGGACCTGTTAAATGTTCTGATGAAATGGGAGTAGCTATGGTCGATATTTCTGGAAGAAATGTGACTCTTTTTAAAAATGGAAAAATAGTAGCTCGTAAAGTTCAGGATAAAGAAGATGCTCAATCTATTTTGCTGGAAGTTTTACCATTAATTCGTAGAACATTATAGTAGGTTATAAACAAAAATATTCTATTAAACAATTAGTCAATAAGAAAAATTATTCAATAAAACAAAGTTTTTCAAAAAAAAACTAAATGATTCAATAAAACAAAATTAAGATAGTTATAACAGAGAGTTAAGAGTAGTGACAAAAGAGATTTAAAATAGTTATAAAAAAGATTTGAGTAGTTATAAAGGAGATTTAGGAGTAATAATCTCTTTTATAATTGTTTCATCAACTTTTCTACGATAACCAGTTAATTTAGAAAATGTACTTCTAAGGTCAATTCCTTCAAGAATGATAACTTCTCCTTTTACTTCTATTTCTGTATCATCAGCTTTAACTTCAAGTAGTGTTATATTTAATCGTGATGAATTTTCCAAAGTATCATTAGAATTCAAATGAATTTTGAGAGATAATTTTTCATGAGGAAATACTTGATATATTGCTCTTTTTATAACAGTTTGAAAAATTTCAATGAATTTTTCAATAATTGGAACATCTTTATTCCAATAATACCCTAATACGGAACTTAACTGAATTTGATGTTCTGTAAATTCCGCCTCGTACTTAGCCATTACAAGTATTGTAGTATCACTTGTCTTAATAATTAAACTAGGTTTCTTTTCCATAATTTATATTATTATTTTTAGTAAATAAATATTTTTTTCATTTTCACTAAATTTTGAAAAAAAAGTTGTTTAAATAATATTTTTATTGAACATATTCTTAATAAAAAAAAAA
>WRNS01000154.1 GCA_009776495.1 Methanobrevibacter sp.
TAATTTAAATCAATTTGAAGAAATAAATAATTATTAAGATTTTAATATTTAATTATTAATATTTTAAATTATCAAACGTTTAAAATTACAAACTTCATTTCTTGTAAAAAAAATATTTGTTATTTCCAAAAAATTACTATAAAGTGATTAAATGCCTTATAAAAAATTAGCTAAAGATTTCCTAAAACAAGCAGATGTTTCCATCGGAGACATTGTAGCTATTGAAAAAGAAGATATTTCTTATGAAGGAATATTACGTGACAGATTAGATGATGCTGATGATGGTTTTATTGTGTTAAAATTAGATAATGGATACAATTTAGGTGTTGACATATCTGATGCGAAAATTAAATTAATTGAAAAAGGAAAAGAACTCGAAATAGAAACTAACGAATTTAAAATAGTTGATGATCCTAAAAAAGCAAATATTTCAATAATCTCCTCTGGAGGAACAATAGCTATTACAGATAACAAAACAATGAGTAATCAACCAAGATTTACAGAAAATGATTTACTTAGTATCAACCCTGAACTTATAAACCATGCTAATTTAAAGGTCAAATCACTTTTTAACATTTTAAGTGAAAACATAAATATTGAACATTGGGTTGAGATAGCTAATGCAATATTTGATGAAATAAATAAGGGAACAGATGGTATTGTCCTAACTCATGGAACCGATACCATGCATTATACTGCTGCGGCTTTAAGCTTTATGTTAAAAACTCCTGTTCCTATTGTGATTACTGGAGCTCAAAAAAGTCCAGATAGACCTTCTTCTGATGCATTTTTAAATTTATTAAATTCAGTAGCTGCTGCAAAATCTGATATTGCAGAAGTAACTGTCTGTATGCACAGTAATCTTGATGATAAATATTGTTACCTCCATAGAGGAACAAAAGTTCGTAAAATGCATACAAGTAGGAGAGATACGTTTAGAACAATAAACAGTGAACCAATAGCTACTTTAAAAGATGGAAAACTGTTTAATATTAATCCTAATATTGTTTATACTAAAAGAGGATTTAATGAATTGAGTCTTGATGATAATCTTGAATCTAAAGTAGCTCTTATAAAAAGTTTCCCAGGAATTACAAATGACTTAATAGACTATCATATTGACAAAGGATATAAAGGTCTTCTTATAGAAGGAACTGGACTGGGCCACTTACCTGATTATATACTTGATTCAATAGAAAGAGCCAATGATGAAAATATCCCAGTTGTTATGACCTCTCAATGTTTATATGGAAAAGTTAATATGAATATTTACAGTACAGGGAGAAAATTAGCTAATGCCAATGTTATATCTGGTGGAGATATGACTCCTGAAACTGCATATGTTAAATTATCTTGGGCTTTAGGTCAAAGCGAAAAAGTTGAAGAGGTTAAAAAAATTATGACTACTGATATAGCTGGAGAGTTATCCAAAAAGTCTTCAATTAAGCATTTTTTAAATTGATTTTTCTTTGAAAATATTAGAATTCATTAATAAAATTCAATGCTAAAATATAATATTAAAATTATAATAATATAATAAATATTGAGTTTTAAAGAATTATAATTAAAATTATAACTATTAAATGAAATTGAATTTTAAAAAAGTTTTAAAATAAGTATTAAAATAAATATTAAAATAAATTTTAAAAAAAGTATAAAATAATTTTAAAATAAATATTGTGAAAGTATAATAAAATGGTTGTTTGAACAAATGGATTGGAATAAATTAGGTCTTAAGATGGGATTAGAAATTCATCAACAATTAAATACAAAATCAAAGCTATTTTGTCCTTGTTCAGCTGAACTAGTTGATGAAGAATTTGACGTGGAAATAAAAAGATTTTTAAGACCAACACAAAGTGAGTTAGGTCAAATTGATAGGGCAGTGCTTCAAGAATCTCAAAGAAAGTTGAAGTTTAATTATGAAGCCTATGATTATCATACCTGTTTAGTTGAAACAGATGATGAGCCTCCTTATGATTTAAATCAAGAAGCATTAGAGGTTTCTATGGTTGTAGCTACTCTTTTGAACATGCATATTGTTGATGAATTCCATACAATGCGAAAACTAGCTATCGATGGAAGTAATGTTGGAGGATTTCAAAGAACTGGTTTAGTTGCTACAAATGGATATCTTGATACTCCCCACGGAAGAGTAATCATTGATAATCTTTGTTTAGAAGAAGATGCTGGAAAAATAGTAGCTGTAGAAGATAAAGGAGATGAAGGAAAAGATTACACTCACTTTAGACTGGATAGATTAGGAATTCCCCTTCTTGAAATTACAACAGATCCTTCTATACATCATCCAGAACATGTGAAAGAAGTGGCTTATGCCATTGGCCAAATATTAAGAAGCACTAAAGTAAAAAGAGGCATTGGAACCATAAGGCAAGATTTAAATATTTCAATCACTGAAGGAGCTAGAGTGGAGATTAAAGGAGTACAAAATCTTGCTTTAATTCCTGAAATAGTTGAAAATGAGGTTTTAAGACAAATAAATCTCATTGAAATTAAGAAAGAATTAAAAATTAGAAATGCTCATGTCTCAAATGAGATACATGATTTAAGAGAATTGTTTAAAAATAGCTCTTCAAAAATAATTTCCAACGCAGAAACAGTTAAAGGGATAATTTTAAAAGGTTTTGCTGGATTAATTGGAAAAGAGATTCAACCAGGTAGAAGATTTGGAACTGAACTTTCAAGTTATGGGAAAAAAAGAGGAGTTCAGGGTATATTCCACACTGACGAATTACCTGCTTATGGAATTACTAGTCAGGAAGTTGAAGATATGAAAGAATATCTTAATGTTGACGAGAATGATGCCATAATAATTGTAGCTCACAATGAGGAAATAGCTGTCTCATCTTTAGAAGAAGTTATCCGAAGAGCAAACATGGCATTTGATGGAGTAGTTGAAGAAACTAGAAAATCCTTAGATGATGGAAACACAGAGTATATGAGACCTCTTCCAACAACAAGTAGAATGTATCATGAAACAGATGTTTCCTCTTTAAAAATTGAAGTAGAACATATTAAAAACATTGAAAATAATTTACCAGAACTTCCAGATGTGAAAAAAGAAAGAATCATGAGAGAATATAGCTTAAGTGAAGATTTAGCTAATCAACTTGTTAGAAGAGAAAAAGCAGAGGATTTTGAAGCTATTCTCCATGATGTTAAAGTTGACTCAACTATAGTAGCATCTATTCTTGCATACAACTTAAGGGAAATCAAAAGAGAAGGCTTCAATACTGATAATATTAATCTAAATAAATTAATAGCTATTTTCAAACTATTAGCTGAGAAAAAAGTTTCAAAAGATGCTTTAAATGATATAATCATAGAAGTAGCTAATAATCCAAATGTTGAGCTGGATAAGTTAGCTAAAAAATTAAATTTAATTCTTCTTGATGAAGATGCTGTGAACAAAATTATTAGTGAGGTAGTTAAAAACAATGCTTCTATGGTTGAAGAAAGGAAAATGGGTGCGATGGGTCCTTTAATGGGAATTTCTATGAAACAGTTAAAAGGAAAAGCAGATGGAAAGTTAGTAAATAAGATTCTTAAGGAAGAAATAGAAAAGCTAATTTAAACACTCATGAATTATTTTGTATAAATATTAATCAAGGATTATTGTCTTTAAAAATTATTAAAACAGAATTAATGTGTTCAAATCATGATCAAAATCATTTAATTTAAATAATGAAAAAAAATTTAAATAAAATTAAAAAAAAAAAATTAAATTTAAATAATGAAAAAATAATTTAAATAAAATTAAAAAAAAAAATTAAATTTAAATAATGAAAAAATAATTTAAA
>WRNS01000155.1 GCA_009776495.1 Methanobrevibacter sp.
TTATAAAATTTAAAAAAAATTTAAAAAAAATAATAATAATTTATAAAAAAATTAAAAATTAAAAGTTAAAAAAAATATGATTAAAAATCAGAAATACTGTTTAAAATCTTAAATGGTGCATCAATGAACCCTAAAGTAATGATTATTCTTGGAAGTGCTAGTGATATAAAAATAGCTGAAAAAGCGGTAGAAATTTTGGAAACTCTTAAAATTCCTTATAGTTTAAAAGTAGCTTCAGCACACAGAACCCATGAAAAAGTAAAAAAACTAGTCATAGACGGAACAAATCAAGGTATTGAAGTTTTCATAGGCATTGCTGGTTTAAGTGCGCATTTACAAGGTGTAATAGCTTCTTACACTTATAAACCAGTGATTGGAGTTCCTGTTGATGTTAAATTAGATGGATTAGATGCACTTTATGCATCATCCCAAATGCCATTTCCTTCTCCAGTAGCTACCGTTGGAATTGATAGAGGAGAAAATGCTGGAATATTAGCTGGTCAAATAATAGCTACATTAGACGGAGAAGTAAAAAATAGAATTTCAAAGTTAAGAAAAACATTTAAAAATAAGGTTAAAAAAGATGAAGAAAAATTACTAAGTTCTTTAAATGGAGAATATTTTAATAAAGAGTTTATTGATGATTTATCTTTTGAAGACGGAAATAAAGAAGAAATAGCTACCATCGAACTTGAAAAAAGTGAAAAATCCCCTTTAGTTTCCATAATTGCTGGTAGTGATTCTGATATGGAAATAGCTATAAAAGCCTGTGAAGTACTGGATAATTTAAATATTGGTTATGATATTAATATTTTATCACCAATTAGATTTCCAGACAAATTTGAAAAATATATCCAATCTGTAAAAGATGTAAAGCTATTTTTAGCTGTGAGTGGATTGTCTGCACATGTTACAGGTTCAATAGTAGCTTTAAGTGAAAAACCAGTTATTGGAGTTCCTTGCTCTAGTCAAATTAATGGAAGGAATTCCTTGCTTGCCATGGTCAATATGCCTCCTGGTGTTCCTGTAGCNACAGTNGGAGTGGATAATGGAGGAAACGCTGGAATTTTAGCTGCTGAAATTTTAGCTCTTTCAAATAAANAAATTGAATCTCATTTAAAAAAATCAAAANACACTGTTGATGATTTGAAATAAAATATTAAAAGATTTAAACGAACATAATTGATTAGGAAATAAATCCTTTAAAGTGATTTTATGGAAAATTTTTTGAAAAATAATCAAGATAAGTTAGAAATTTTAAAAATAGACGAGGAAGTTTCTGCCAAATATGAAGCAGCTAAAGAAATAAAAAAACACCCTGAGAAAATCGTGATTCTGAATAATGTCAAAGGTTATGATATGCCAGTGATATCTGGAATCTGTAACAGGAGAGAAAAAATAGCTATGTCTTTAAATTGTGAGGTTAATGAAATAATCTATAAAATCATTGAAGCTACTGAAAATCCTCAAAAAATAACTAATTTAAGTAATTTAAATAATTATAATAGTTCAAAAGCTGATTTAAGTAAAATTCCAATTTTAACTCATTATAAACGTGACGGTGGAGCTTACATAACTTCAGGAGTAATATTTGCTCGAGATCCCGAGACGAAAGTTCAAAATGCCTCAATTCATAGGATGTTAGTTCTTGGAAAAGATAAATTAGCGGTTAGAATCGTTCCAAGAAATTTATACACTTATTTTAAAAAGTGTGAAAAATTAGGAAGGGATTTAGACATAGCTATAGCTATTGGGATGGATCCTTCAACATTACTTTCCTCTACAACCTCAATCCCTATTGACCATGATGAAATGGAAGTAGCTAATGCCTTTAAAAGTGGGGATTTAAAGCTATTAAACTGTGAAGATACAGATTTAAAAGTCCCTGAAGCAGATATTATATTTGAAGGTAAGATATTAACAGGTGAAAGAGCAAAAGAAGGTCCATTTGTTGATTTAACAGATACTTATGATGTTGTAAGAGATGAACCTGTAATACATTTAAATAAAATGCATTTAAAAGATAATGCAATGTATCATGCTATCTTACCTGCGGGTTTTGAACATAAATTACTTCAAGGCCTTCCACAAGAACCAAGAATATTTACTGCAGTTAAAAATACTGTGCCAACTGTTAAAAATGTTGTTCTTACAGAAGGAGGGTGTTGTTGGTTGCATGCAGCTATAGCTATTGAAAAACAAACAGAAGGAGATGGAAAAAACGTTTTGTTAGCTGCGTTAGCTGCTCACCCCTCTTTAAAACACGCTGTTTGTGTGGATGAAGACATTGATATTTTTAATCCCCAAGATTTAGAGTATGCAATAGCTACACGAGTCAAAGGAGATGATGATATAATGATTATCCCAAAGGCAAGAGGTTCCACTCTTGATCCAGTAGCACTTTCTGACGGAACAACCACAAAAGTAGGCGTGGATGCTACAAAATCACTTGAAAATGATGAAAAATTCGAACGAGTGAGTTTATCTGAATAAACTACCATGACTGATTATTTTTTGATATTTCAGTCATGAAAAAAATCGATTATTGATTTTTTCTTTATTTTATCTATTCAAAGAATAATAAATTAATAATAAATAATAATTAAATAATTTAAATAATTAAATAATTGAACACACATTAGCCATAGCTATCATCAACAAATGAAATTAAGATTTTCATTACAATTAATACACTTATTGTCTTTAATCCCATTCTTATCATTTATATCATAGCCATTCCTTTCAATAAGTAGCTCTCCACAATTTGGACAATAGCTATTTTGATCGGTTTGGACATTTCCTAAATAAACATATTTTAAACCAGCGTCAATAGCTATTTCTTTAGCTTTTTTTAAAGTTTCAATACTGGTAGGTGAAACATCCCCCATCTTATAATATGGGAAAAATCTTGAAAAATGAAGTGGAACTTCTTCTCCAAGTTCATTAGCTATAAAATCTACAAAGTCTTTTATCAAGTGTTCTGAATCATTAAACCCATCGATGAGCAAATTTGTTATTTCTAAATGTTTATTATTATTATAAATCTTTTTTAAATTATCTAAAATCGGCCCTACAGTAGCTTTACAAATCTTTTTGTAAAAATCATTACTCATTGATTTTAAATCTATGTTAAATCCATCAATATGAGGTAACAGCAAATTCAAAGCTTCGCTACTCATATAACCATTACTGATAAATATATTTTTAAGACCTTTCTTGTGTGAAAGTATAGCTGTTTGGAGAACATACTCTAAGTATATGGTAGGTTCATTATAGGTAAAAGCAATTGACTTACAACCTCTGTCAATCGCATTTTTAACAGCTACTTCTGGAAGAATTTCAATAGCTTCACCTTTATTGTGAGAACTTTGTGATATGATATAGTTCTGACAGTTCAAACATCCCATGTTACACCTAAAACCTCCTAACGAGTAGGTAAGAGAAGTGGGTAAGAAGTGATATAATGGTTTTTTTTCAATTGGATCTACATTAGCTGAAGATATTAATGCAAAATTATAGCTATAGAGAGTTCCTCCTTCATTTTTTCGAGTAAGGCAATACCCACATTTACTATCATTTATCAAACAATGGTGATTACAGACATTACATTGAACTCTTTCATCATCTAATTTATCATATAAAATAGATTCAATCTTCATAATATTCCTTCTAATTTATTATTTAAATGATAATAAAAAATTAATTTAATTTGAAATAAATAAATTTAAAAAATTATTTTAAAATATTTATAAAAACAAAATTCTAAAAAT
>WRNS01000156.1 GCA_009776495.1 Methanobrevibacter sp.
ACTAAATATTTTGTTATTATTTTTCATTATTTATTATTTTTTTAATATACTTTATAGTATTTAATATTTTTATATATATAATATTAATTTAATATATAATATTTAATAGATATATTATTATCAATGGTTAAAAATTTGTAATATATACAACAAAAAAATTAAAATGAGTTATATCAAGCTGTTTTTGATTAAAATTGTTGAAAATTATCTAAAAAATAGTTATAAAACAGTTTAATGAAGGATATCATTTATCGAACGTTCGTTTTTAGATAATTTTATATGTAATAACATTTATCTAATTGTATTAATATTCACTAAATAATATATTAATAATTTATATTATGCTGTAAATAAAAATTATATAATATTGCATGATATTTAGGTGTTATGTCATGAAGAAGAACAATAACGAAATAATAACAGAAGTTGCATTTTTATTGTCACTGAAAAATGGATTTAATAATGTTTCTATAAAAGAAATTCAAAAAGCATCAGGATTCTCTGCTGGCTCAATATATTATCATTTCAAAGATAAAAATGAAATTTTATTAGATATGATCAATATGTATCTTATAGAAAATTTTTATGAATATAAAGAAGCCATAATAAATTCTGATGATTCCTTCTTAGAAAAAATAGAGAGTATTTTTTATTATTTACTTGGTTTTAATAAAAAAGAATTTAGTTCACCCCATAGTTCAACTACCTCTGAATTAAATTACAGAGAATATTATGGGCTGTTTTCAAGTATTTTCCATCAGCATCCTGAAACCAGACCTTTATTTTATAAATTACATATGGACTCCTATGATTTTTACCAAGAATTAGTAGAAAAAGCTATTGAAAACAATGAAATAAAAGAAGATATTGATGTTAAAGCATTGTCAATATTTATTCATACAATTTTAAAAGGATATGTAGATTTATGTGTTTTTCAACCGAACTTATCAATTGAAGAAATGATGGAAATTAATTTAAAAGCGATTGAAAAAATTACTAAAAACTAATTAATAATTTTAAAAAGATGAATACTATAGTTAAAAAAACCCCCAACTACAACATCACATAAAAAAAATCCCCCAACTACAACATCACATAAAAAAAATCCCCCAACTACAACATCACATAAAAAAAATCCCCCAACTACAACCTTACATAAAAAAACCACCAACTACAACATCGCATAAAAAAACTCCACAACTACAACCCTATTCAATTATTATAATTGAATTTGACAATTGCAAAATCATTAAAGAAATTTTAGAGTGTTATTGAAATAATCATTAATATTTTTATATAATGAACAATAATATTATTATATTATATTTTTTTTATTATTCTAAAGATTTTAAAATTAAATTTTTTTTAAAAAAGAGGAATATTTTCATTTAAAAAATAGAAATTTTTTTAAAAAATGATAAAATTTTAATTATTAGGATTAATATAAAATATTTATTTATAACATGATTTTTAAATTAATAAATTAAAAAATAAATTTTTATACCATGTTTTAATTATTAAATTTAAAGATAAAGTTTTAAACCAATTTAAATTAATTAAATAAAAAATAAAGTTTAAAACCAAATTAATTAAATAAAAAATAAAGTTTATTTCCATAGTTTAATTATTAAATAGTTATGTGATGGTTTTTGATTGGTAAATAGTAAAAATTTTATTAAATATTTTTGTCTAGGTGAACATTATGGTACAATTTGATGGTAGTCAACCAATTTTTATCTTACCTGAAGATACTGAAAGATTCAAGGGAAGAGATGCTCAAAGAATGAATATAATGGCTGGTAAAATATTAGCTGAAACTATAAGAACTACACTTGGTCCAAAAGGTATGGATAAGATGTTAGTTGATAGTATGGGTGATGTAGTTATTACTAACGATGGTGTAACTATACTTAGAGAAATGGATATAGCTCACCCAGCAGCTAAGATGCTTGTAGAAATAGCTAAAAATCAAGAAGAAGTGGTTGGAGATGGAACCACAACTGCAGTAATCATTGCTGGAGAACTCTTAAAAAAAGCTGAAGAGTTATTAGAGGAAGGAATTCATCCTACAACCATAATCCTTGGTTATAGGAGGGCGGTAGCTAAAGTCCTTGAAATTTTAAATGATATATCTTTAGATGCAAAAGATTATGATACTTTAATGAAAGTAGCTATGACTGCTATGACAGGTAAAGGTTCAGAAAAAGCTAAAGAACCATTAGCTAAAATCCTTGTAGAAGCTGTAATGAAAGTTGAAGAAGAAGGAAAAGTGGATAAAAAGAGTATCAATATACAAAGAGTATCTGGTTCATCTGTGGATGAATCCCAGATTATCGATGGTATTCTTGTTGATAAAGGAAAAGCCGACCCTAATATGCCTAAAGAAGTTAAAAATGCTAAAATAGCCTTATTAAAGTATCCTTTAGAAGTTAAAGATTTAGAAACTGATGCAAAAATCAATTTAACTAATCCTGCTCAAATGCAAGCTTTCCTTGATAATGAAGAACAAATGATTCAAGAAATGATTGAGAAGATTATAGATTCTGGAGCTAATGTCTTATTCTGTCAAAAAGGAATTGATGATATAGCTATGCATTACCTGTCCAGAGCTGGAATTTTAGCTGTTAAGAGAACTAAAAAATCCGATATGGGTCGACTTAAAAAAGCAACTGGAGCTAATTTAGTTACTAATATTGAAGATTTATCCTCAGATGATTTAGGTGAAGCTGGAATAGTTTATGAAAAGAAAGTTTTCGATCAAATGATGATTTTCATAGAAGAATGTATGGATCCTAAAGCTGTTTCTATTCTACTTAGAGGTAGTACTAGACATATTACAGCAGAAATCGAAAGAGCTATGGAAGATGCAATGGGCGTTGTTGCAGCTACACTTGAAGATGGAAAAGTATTAATCGGTGGAGGAGCACCTGAAATAGAAATAGCTAAACAACTTAAAGAATTTGCAGAAACCATTAGTGGAAGGCAGCAGCTATCTGTCGCTGCATTTGCTGAGAGCTTAGAAATTGTTCCAAAAACATTGGCTGAAAACGCTGGTCTTGATAGTATTGATATCTTAGTTGACCTTCGAGCCTCTCATGAAACATCTTCTTCTATGGGATTAGATGTTTTTGAAGGAAAAGTCGTTGACATGGAACTTAAAGGTGTTATTGAACCACAAAGAGTTAAAAAACAAGCTATTCGTTCTGCTGAAGAAGCTACTGAAATAATTCTACGTATTGATGATATGATTGCAGCTAGTGGTGCCTTGCAAGCTGTTGATAAAGATGATTCCCTAGATGATAGTGGAATGCCTCCAGCAGCAGCTATGGGAGGAATGGGTGGAATGGGTGGAATGCCTCCAATGATGTAATTTCCACTTTTACCATTTTTTTTTTTTTATTTTATTTATTTATCATTATTAATTTATTTACTATTAATTTATTTTATTATTATTAATTTATTTATTAGATTTATTTTATTGACTATTCTTTATTATTATCCTATTTACTTTATTTATTTATTAATTTATTATTAATTATTATTTATTTTTGAAAATATACCCTTTTTACTCTTTTTATCGCCTAAAATTTAGCGAGATAATTCTTCATAAATCAATACTGTCTAAATTTTACTTTTTTTCAAATTTTCCCATGAAAAAACATATAATCATGAGAAATATATATCATAATTAAGAAATAATTATAATAATTAAGAAATATATATTAAAATTAAGAAAAATATATTAAAATTAAGAAAAATATATTAAAATT
>WRNS01000157.1 GCA_009776495.1 Methanobrevibacter sp.
AAATTATCTTTTTAACAATTAAAAAAATAATTTAAATTAATTTTAATAAAAAGTAATAAAAAGATAAAAATCCTATAATAATATTTAAGAAAAAAAGTAATTTGATAATTTTAAATTTATTTTAACTAAGTGTTTAAAAAAGTTATCGATGATTTGAATTTAATATAATTAATACAATAATGGTGGTTTTGTGAAAAAAGAAAAGAAAAAATATGGAGATAGAACCTTAGAACTGCATGTAGGTCAAGAAAATCCAGATAAAGAAACAAATTCCAGAGCGGTTCCAATTTATCAAACAAGTTCCTATGTTTTTGATGATACTGAGCATGCCGCAGATTTATTCTCACTTAAAAAATCAGGAAACATATATGGAAGAATTACAAATCCAACTTCAGATATATTTGAACAAAGAGTAGCTGCAGTAGAAGGTGGAATAGCTGCTCTATCACAATCTTCTGGTTTATCAGCTATTACATTAGCTATTTTAAACTTGTCGCAGTTAGGAGACAATATTGTATCTGCTGACAATTTATACGGTGGCACATACACATTATTTAAAAATACTCTTCCAAAACTAGCTCGTGAGGTTAAATTTGTAAGATCAGATAGATTAGATGAATTTGAAAAAGCTATTGATAAAAAAACAAGAGCTATTTATGTTGAATCTATTGGAAATCCAAAAGTAGATGTTCCTGATTTTGAAAAACTAGCAGATATAGCTCATCAAAATGATATTCCCTTAATAGTAGATAATACATCGGGAGTAGGACTTGTAAAACCAATAGAATATGGTGCAGACATAACAGTTCTTTCTGCAACAAAATTTATAGGTGGTCATGGAACAACTATTGGAGGAGTAATTGTAGATTCTGGAAATTTCAACTGGAGAAATGGAAAATTCCCTGAATTTACAGAGCCTGATTCAAGTTATCATGGATTAATTTATTCAGATGAATTTAAAGAATTGGCATATATTACAAAAGCTCGAGTCCAGCTAATGAGGGATATTGGTACAGTATTAAGTCCTTTTAACTCATTTTTACTCTTACAAGGTCTTGAAACACTTTCACTTAGGGTAAAACAACATAGTGAAAATGCATTAGAAGTAGCTAATTTTTTAGATTCTCATGAAGCAGTATCTTGGGTTAATTATCCTGGACTTCCAAATCATCCTTCTCATGAAATAGCTAGTAAATATTTAAATGGTGGCTACGGAGCTTTACTTGGTTTTGGAATTAAAGGAGGAATAGAAGAAGGTAAAAGATTCATAGAAAGTGTAAACTTACTATCTCATCTTGCAAATATAGGAGACTCAAAGAGTTTAGTTATCCATCCAGCTTCCACAACTCATTCCAATCTTTCAAAAGAAGAACAAATATCTACTGGAGTGACTCCAGATTTTATTAGACTATCTATAGGCATCGAAAATGTAGAAGATATAATCGAGGATATAGATCAAGCCTTAAATAAAGCTATTAAATAAAGATATTTAATAAAACTACTAAATAAAAAATGAAGAAATTTTATTTATTTAATAATTATCTACAAATTTTTTTATACTCGAAGCTAATTTAGGTCCAATACCCTCAACTTTTTGGAGTTGTTGCTCAGTAGCTGGTCTTAAATCATCACCAAAAGCCTTTATTAAAGATCTAGCTCTTTTTCTTCCTAATCTTTTAACACCTAAAACTAATGGGATTAAATCTTCTCTTACTCCATAGTATAATCTTGCTGAAAGATAGTCTAAATCTTTTGAATAGCTATACTTTCCTAAAATCTCTAAAATATTCTTGAGGAATTTGATTAAAAGAGAGGCTTCATACGCTGAACGTCTTGTTGATGCTGAATAAACATTGTATGCGTTTTCAATTTCATATTCATTTCTCTCATCAATCCATTCTATTAGTGATACACAAGTGGCTTCAGAATTTCCAATATTAACAGCAAATAATCCTTTCTCTGATAGTTTTTCTCGAACAGGATCTTTACTTTTTCTTCCTTTAAATGAGATTAAAGGTAAATCAGGACTTAAAGTAAGTTGATAAATTAGCTCATTAATATCAATTTCTTCTATAGATGATGCAAATTCTTTTAATTTAACAGCTGTTTCAACCATGTAATTAGATTTAGCTATTAAATTTCCAAAAGCAGTAGCTTTCAAACCACTAGGTGTAGCTTGAAGTATACCATTTAGAAGTAAAAATTCTAAAGCTGTTTCTATTTCATATTTTAAACTATCTTCTGCAAACAAACTCATCGATGGATTGTTATTCATTTGATATCCATAAAATGTTTTATTAAAAAAATCTTGAATTTCTTGAGGATTATTAGATAAGTTAGAAGCTACTTGTGATATGATCTGCTTATAAATAGCATCTTTGTTTTCTATTAGTTTAGAGTGAGTGGTTTCTACCTCACCATGAACATAATTTTCTTGAAGATCGTAGGCCTCATCTAAGGACTTAGCTACAAGATAGGAATATCCAACATCATCATATTGTGGACGTCCAGCTCGACCAGACATTTGCTCATAGTCAAAAACAGGAATAGCTTGAGGACCTTGGGAGGTCCAACGAGTATAATCTCTAATAACAACTGTTCTTGAAGGTAAGTTAACGCCATACATCAAACTTGGCGTAGCTGCAATCATTAAAAGATTTCCAGCCCTAAATTCCTCTTCAATAATTTCTTTTTGTTCATTGAACAATCCTGCATGATGAAAAGCCGCACCATTTTCAGCTGCTTCAGCTAATTTTAAGCAAGTTGAGGTTGGTCTTGAGCCTTTTTTCTTTGGAACATCTAAAATACTTTCAGCTACTTTTTTAAATGCTTTTTTATGTGCAGGGCTAACTTTCCTTTTAATTTTCCCAGATACAAAGTTAGCTAAGCTTTCTGTAAATCGTCTAGTTGAAACAAAGCTAAGTACTTGGGAGCTATCCTCAATCGCTTTTTCAACTATTTTAACAATAACTTCATTTTTATTGGTAGAGGAAAACATTTCTGTATTTAAAACCTCTTTATTTAGAGGAACTGGCCTATAATCATGTTCAATAGCTTTTGCTTCTAACCATCCTTCTATTTCATCCATATTTTGTAAAGTTGCCGAAAGAGCTATGATTTTTAAGTTGGGATTGATTATTCTGGCTCTTGTTATTGCACATTCTAAGGTTGGTCCTCTTGAATACTCTCCTATCATATGAAATTCATCTATGATTAAGGTATCAACCTCTCTTAAACTGTCCCAAGAAAATCTAGTTAAGACGTCAAAAGATTCAAAAACCATTATTGATAAATCTGAGGATGATGGATGTTTTCCAACCTTAATTCCATGTTTTTCAAACTTTTTAAATTCCTTAACCTTTTCATTTTGAATTGAAATTAAAGGTGCTGAGTAAATAGCTTTTCCACCATTTAAAATTGATTTTAAAGCTGCCATTATTCCAAGGAGAGTTTTTCCACTAGCTGTTGGAATAGCTATTATATAATTTGAATCCTTTTTTAAATAACCAGAATCAATAACATGTTTTTGAGCCGGATTCAATTCTTTAATATAGGGATAACAGTCCTCTATAAGGTCTTTTATATCTTTTGGAATATTTTCCATAATTATCAATCATTAATGGTATTATTATTAAAATTATTATTTTATTATAATTTTGATTAAAATTATAATTATTATTTCAAGGAATTCAACATTTTTGCTTTTAATAAATTTTTTAAATTTAAAAAAAAATTTTTCATTAATAAATTTAAAAAATTAATATTT
>WRNS01000158.1 GCA_009776495.1 Methanobrevibacter sp.
CTATTTTTAATTTAATTTAATAATTTTTAATTTATTTTAATTATCTTTAATTTAATTATCTTTAATTTAATTATTTTTAATTTAATTTAATTATCTTTAATTTAATTATTTTTAATTTAATTTAATTTTTTTTAATTTATTTTAATTATTTTTCATAATTATAATTAAAAACATCAGAGTATGATTCAAATATGATTGTCAAAAACTTTGGTGTTTCACTTTGAAAAGTTTAAATACTTGTAAAATAAAATATAGAGTTAATATAAATTTTACATAAATTAAATAATTCTAATTTTGTCATATTTGATTATATTTAATTTTTATATTAAAAATTATCAATTTAAGGTTAATTCAGCTATTAATGTTTGCAGAAGGATTAATCTATAAAAATAAATGAAATTTTAATTTGTATAGGTGTATTTTAAAATGGAGGATACTAAAAATTCCATATATGCTCTTAAAACCTCAGCAGGTCAAGAGAGGAATGTAGCTAGGATGTTAGCTAGAAAGACAAAGAATAGTGGTTTGGAAATATTAGCTGTTCTTGTGCCAGAATCCTTGAAAGGTTATATATTAGTTGAATCAGCAACTAAAATTGATATGCAAAATCCTGCACTAAAAATTCCTCATTTGAGGGGTATTGTAGAAGGTACCAATAAAAGTAAAGATGGTGGCATAGTAACTTTTGAAGAGATTTCAAAATTTCTAAATCCTGAGCCAATAATATCTTCTATTAAGAAAGGAAGTATTGTAGAGCTCATCTCTGGTCCTTTCAAAGGAGAAAGGGCGAAAGTGGTTCGTATTGATGAATCACGTGAAGAAGTAGTCTTGGAATTAATTGAAGCTGCAGTTCCAATTCCTGTTACTGTTAAAGGTGATCAAATTAGAATAATACAAAAGGAGGCTCACTAATGGCCAAAGATACAGTTGAAATTCTTATAGAAGGCGGAAGTGCCACTCCAGGACCACCTCTTGGTCCAGCGATAGGTCCTTTCGGAATTAACATGATGCAAGTTGTTGAACAAATAAATAACAAAAGTGCTGACTTTAAAGGAATGAAAGTCCCAGTTAAAATCATCATTGATAGTGAAACTAAAGATTTTGAAATTGAAATTGGTACTCCTCCAACAACTGCTCTTATCATGGATGAACTTAAAATAGAAAAAGCATCTCAAGATCCTGGCTTAGATAAAGTAGCTGATTTATCTGTGGAGCAAGCTTTAAAAGTAGCTAGGATGAAATTTGATTCCATATTAGCTAATGATTATAAACATGGTGCAAAAGAAGTTATGGGCACATGTGTAAGTATGGGAATCACAGTTGATGGTAAAGATCCAAGAGAAGCTCAAAAAGCTGTTGATGCTGGAGAATATGATGATATTCTTCTAGAATAAATATTAACTATTGAGTAATGTTTATTTGGATTTAATAAATTTATCTAGTAATTTAATAAAATTTTAATATATATTTTTAGTTATGTAGATGATGTTACAATATGTAATTGATGCATTTAAATTCATACAATTGATTAAATCAAATTCATACAATTGACTAAATTAATATTAGCATATTTAATAATATTTAAATTTGATTTATAGCTAAAACTATAATGATAATGATGTTCATTGATTTTCACATCAATGATAATAATGCTTATTGATTTTCAGTTGCTCATGAAACAAAAAAAATATCCATTAGTGAACTTTTAAAGTTCCTGGAGGATTTATATGACACAAGAGATAATGGAAGCGGTGAAGGAGGCAAAAGAACAGGCTAAGCCGAGAAACTTCACACAATCCATTGATATTATAATGAATATCAAGGATTTAGATGTCAAAAAACCAGAAAATCGGTTTGATGAGGAAGTTACTCTCCCTAATGGTCGTGGTAAAGATGTTAAAATAGCATTTATCGCGGATGGGGAATTGGCGGTTCAAGCTAAAAACGCTGGCATAGATCTTGTTGTAACTAAAGAAGAGTTAGAAGAACTTGGTAAAGATAGGAAAAAAGCTAAAAAATTAGCTAATTCCACTAATTTCTTTGTAGCTCAAGCTGATATGATGCCACTTGTTGGTAGATTCTTAGGACCAGTTTTAGGTCCAAGGAAAAAAATGCCTAAACCAGTACCTGCTAGTGCTAAAGCAGAACCAATCATAGAAAGATTACAAAATACTGTTAAAATAGGTGTTAAAGAACAAGCGAGTATTCAAACTTTAGTTGGAACTCAAGACATGTCTGATGATGAAATAGCTGAAAATATTGAAGCTGTTCTTGCAATCTTAGATCGTAATTTAGAGAAAGGAAGAAACCAAATAAAATCCATGTTTATTAAAACAACTATGGGTTCAGTAGTGAGGGTGATTTAATGGCTCACGTTGCTGAATGGAAAAAAGAAGAGGTTAAAGAACTTAAGGGCATGATTGATTCTCATGAAGTAGTGGGTATTGTAAATTTATTGAACATTCCTGCAAAACAACTTCAAAAAATGAGACAATCTTTAAAAGATAAAGCTACTATAAGGATGTCCAAGAAGAATTTAATCAATTTAGCCTTTGAAAATTGTAAAGATAATAAAGAAAATATTTCTGATCTTTCTAATCACATGGATGGACAACCAGCTATAGTATTTACTGATATGAACCCTTTTAAATTGTTCAAAATATTAGAAAGTAGTAAAACGTCTGCTCCAGCTAAGCCAGGCAATATTGCTCCTGAGGATATTATTGTTCCAGCGGGAGATACTGGTTTTGAACCAGGTCCATTACTTGGTGAATTACAGCAAGTTGGTATACCTGCAAAAATTGACAAAGGAAAAATCGTAGTTTCTAAGGAGCATGTTCTTGTTAAAGCTGGAGAAGAAGTTTCTAAAAATGCAGCTAGTATGTTAACAAGATTAGACATACATCCGATGGAAGTAGGAATTGATTTAACAGCGGTTTATGAGGATAAAGCTGTTTTTACTTCTGATTTATTAATCATTGATGAAGAGAAAACATTGCTAGATCTTCAAAGTGCATACACTCAAGCATTCAATCTATCTGTTAATGCGTCAATACCTACCAAAGGCACGATTGTGGCAATTATCCAAAATGCTAAATCAAAATCCTTTAACTTAGCTATGAATGCATCCATACTTAATAGTGAAACAGCAGAACCTTTAATATCTCAGGCAAATGCTAAGATGTTAGCTTTAGCTTCTGTAATACAAGATGTAGAAGGTGCACTCGACGATGAACTCATTGAAAAATTATCTAATGCTCCAGTAACTACTGAAACAGTAGTTATTGAGGAAAATGAAGATAAAGAAGAAGATGAGAATGAAGAAAGTGAAGAAAAGGATGAGGAAGCTAGTGAAGAAGAAGCAGCTGCAGGTTTAGGTGCTCTCTTTGGATAAGATTATAACCTATCTTGGATAAGGTTTAAACAAATATCAGATTTTAAAATTCTTTTTAATTGAATTAACCAATGTTGTTAGATTTTGTAATTAAATCAAATAAATTACAATATAAATTACGAAAGTTAAAATTATTAATTTAAGGTGAAAACATGGAATATATATACGCAGCAATGATTTTGCACAGTACAGAAAAAGATATTAATGAAGAAAATATTAAGAGTATAATTGAAGCAGCAGGAATTACTGCAGATGATGGAAGAATAAAATCATTAATCGCAGCTTTAGAAGAAGTTGACATAGATGAAGCTATGGAAACAACAGCTATGGCAGCAGCTCCTGTAGCAGCAACTGGTGCAGCTCCTGCAG
>WRNS01000159.1 GCA_009776495.1 Methanobrevibacter sp.
ATTATATTATAATTATATATTGGTCATTATTTACAAGAAATAATAAATTCTATATACAAGAAAATTAAGTCTATATATAAATATATATTTAAAAAATAATTTTATACTTAATATTTGATTATTAAAAGGAGAAAATATGAAAATAGGAGTGTCTTCTTTATCAGTATACAAAGAAAATATTTTAAATAATTTGGAATTTTTCGAAAAACTGGATATTGATTATTTTGAAATAATGCACGATTATCCAAATGCCGAAATTGACAGTGAAGCTTTAAGTACCTATAATCTTAAATACACTCTTCATTCTCCTATGGTAGACATGAATTTAGCTTCTTTAAACAAAAATGTTCAAAAGTTATCAATAGCTGAAGTTAAAAAATCAATTGATTTAGCTAGAGAACTTAATAGTGAAATAGTAGTTGTTCACCCTGGTAGGGTTCCATTTTTAAGTAAACCATTTTTTAAGGAAACTATAGCTTCTTCACGAGAATCCATAAAAATTTGCAGGGATTATGGGATAGATCTTGGAGTTATAGTTGCTATTGAAAATATGCCAAATGTAGATGGTTTTCTATATCAAGATATATTTGAATTAAATAAATTACTTAATGAACTTGAAATGAACATGACCTTAGATGTTGCTCATGCATACACTGCAGGTTTTATGGAAAATGAACTCTATTTTGATTCGGTTAAACACATACATTTGTCGGATAATAATCACAAATTCGATGATCACCTATCATTAGGTGAAGGGTCAATCGATTTTAAAGCTGTGATAGATATTTTTACCAAGAATAATTATGATGAGATATACACTATTGAAGTAAATGATAAAGAATCTGTGGTAAAAAGTGTTGAATATTTAAAAAAAATTCAATAGCTTGAATAAAATTTTTTTATAATAAATACTTTTTCAATAATATAAAAATTGAGGGATTATATGGTTAAAATTTGGAATGATAATGCAGAAAGTATGTCAAGGGGAGACATAGAAGAATTACAGTTAAAAAATCTGCAAGCTACTGTAAAAAACGTTTTTGAGAATGTGCCCCATTATAAAAAAAAATATAGTGAAATTGGAGTTTACCCAGAAGATATTCAACAATTAGGAGATATTGAAAAACTTCCTTTCACAACAAAAGAAGATTTAAGAGAGACTTATCCTTATGGAATGTTTGCTGTTTCTCCAAAAGAAATAATTGAAGTTCATAGCTCTTCAGGAACAACAGGTAAACCGGTAGTATCTGGATACACACGAAAAGATATTGATGGTTGGGCTGAACTTATTGCAAGAGGACTTACAATGATGGGTATTGATGAAGATGATATTATACAAAATACTCATGGATACGGTCTTTTTACTGGAGGATTTGGTGTTCATTATGGAGCTCACAAAATAGGTTCAACAGTTATTCCAATATCAACTGGGCAAACAAGAAGACAAATAGAAATCATGGAGGATTTTAAAGCTACAGCATTGATATTTACACCATCATATGGTTTGTATCTTGCAGAAGTAGCTAAAGAAGAAGGTGTTGATCCTAAAAATCTTGGTTTGAAAGCTATTGGTTTTGGTGCTGAGATGTGGACAGAAGAAATGAGAAAAAAAATTGAAGAATCATTTAATGCACCAGCTTATAATATTTATGGTCTTACAGAGTTGATAGGTCCAGGAGTAGCTGTTGAATGTAAGCAGCAACAAGGACTACATATTTCTGAAGATTTCTTTTTCCCTGAAATTATTAATTCAAAAACCCTAGAAACATTGGATGAGGGAAAAAAAGGTGAGTTAGTATTAACCAGTTTGAAAAGAGAAGGAATGCCTATTTTAAGGTTTAGAACAAAAGATATTACTTCTCTAGATTATGAAAAATGTGATTGTGGCAGAACATTTGTTAGAATGAAACGGATTACTGGTAGATCTGATGATATGCTTAAAGTTAAAGGAGTAGCTATTTTCCCATCTCAAATTGAAAAAGCATTACTTAAAGTAAGTGAAGTAGAACCTCATTACCAGATAATAGTTACAAGACCTAATATAATGGATGATATAGAAGTTAAGGTTGAAGCTACTGAAAACCTATTTTTTGATGAAGTTAAAGAAATGGTCAATATAAAAAATAAGATTGGAAATTATATAGAGAACGAAATAGGAATACGAGTAAAAGTTACATTGGTAGAACCAAAAAGTATTCCAAGAAGTGAAGGAAAAGCTCAAAGAGTAATAGATAACCGAAATTTACATTGAAACTTTTAAATAAATTATTAAGGGGATAAAATGAAAATCAAACAATTATCAATTTTTTTAGAAAATAAAGAAGGGAGACTGTGGAATTCATTAGATATTTTAGCTAAAGAAAATATTAATATACGGGCCTTATCAATAGCCGACACATCTGAATTTGGAATTTTAAGAATTATAGTTCAAGATCCTGAAAAAGCTAAAAAAATTCTTGAAGATAATAATTTCATTGTAAAAGTAAAAAACGTCATACCAGTTGAATTATCTGACACACCTGGAGGACTAGCTTTTGTTTTAAAAGTTTTGTTTAATAATAAAATAAATTTAGATTATCTTTATGCTTTTACTCATGATGAAAGTGAAAAAGCAATACTTTTACTCCAATCACATGATCTTGATGCATTAATAAAAGTTTTAAAGGAGAATAATATTAAAATCGTTCCTTCTAACGAAGTTTATAATTTATAAAAATTAAAAACTTTTTAATTTTTTTTTATAAAATCAAATTAAATCAATTTAATTTTCAATAAAAATCAAATTAAACTAAAAAAAAAAAGAACAAAATTTAAAAGGATAAAAACTTTTAAATTCTAGTTAAAATATTTATTATTCATTCTAATGTATAAACGAATCATTAAAATGCTTAAACGACTTATTCTTGAGAATCTGGTGTGTAAACACGACTAGCAAATTCTGAATCAATAATTAATATTCCATTGTGAGTATCACTAGCTAATTTAACTTTATTCAATGCAGCACTAGCTGATTCTTCTTCTTCAACTTGTTCTTCTACAAACCATTGTAAAAAGTTATTGGTGGCATGGTCGTTTTCTTCAATAGCTAAGTTTACTAAGTTATTAATTAATCCTGAAACCGTTTTTTCGTGAGATAGTACATGGTCAAAAACTTCTAATGGAGAACCCCATTCAAAATTTGGCTTTTCAATTGCATCAAGGCTAACTTTAGCTCCTCTCCTGATAATGTAATCATAAAATCTCATTGAATGAGATAATTCTTCTTGAGCTTGAACTCTCATCCAATTAGCAAAACCACTTAAATCAGAATCTTCAAAGTATGCTGCCATAGCTAAATACAAGTACCCAGAATACATTTCAGCGTTAAGTTGGTTGTTTAACTCCTTTTCCATTTTTTTACTTACCATTTAAACACCTTAAATTTAATATGTAATTTTTTTCTATTCTTTTGCAAATTCTTCTTTTCCTACACCACACATTGGACAAGACCAATCATCGGGTAAATCTTCAAAAGATGTTCCTGCATCTATACCATTATCTAAATCCCCTTCTTCAGGGTCATATACATATCCACACATTTCACAAGTATACTTAGCTCCATTTTCACTCATTTTCTCACTTTCAATTATTTTTTTTTTTATTTTAATTTATTTTTAATTTTTTTTTAAAGAATATTTTTATTTATCTTAATAAAAAATTTAATATATACTCTTTACTAATTTTATATATTACAATAACTTATTAA
>WRNS01000160.1 GCA_009776495.1 Methanobrevibacter sp.
GAAAAAATTTAATAAACTCATAATTTTCATTCTTATCCTAAAATTCTGATTATAATCGTTTAAATTCATTTAAACTTATAACTTTTTATTAAAATCTTATAAATTCATTTTCAAAACTTACAAATTCTTATTCAAAACTTATAACTTTTTATTAAAATCTTATAAATTCATTTTCAAAACTTACAAATTCTTTTTCAAAACTTATAACTTTTTTTCATCCGAAATCTTTTTTGTAAAAAAAATAAAAAAATAAATTGTAATTGTCATGATTAAACATGATAAAAAAACAAAAGATTTAAATACAAGATTGATTAACTTATATTTTCTAAAAAATTTTGATTAAAATAATATTTTATCTGGAATTTTTGGAAATTTATAACAAAAAATAAATTATATATTTTTTAAATGGAGAAAAAAATAATGACTGATAATACATTTGCAAATCCAGCCCCATTAGGTCTTTTTGGGTTTGGAATAACAACAATTTTACTTAGTTTGCATAATGCAGGAATTACTGACTTATCTATGGTTATCTTATCTGTAGCTGTATGTCTTGGAGGTTTTGCTCAGGTAATAGCTGGGATTTTTGAAATGAAATTTGAAAACACATTTGGTGCTTCAGCATTTATTTCATTTGGATTCTTCTGGATTTCAATGGCTATGATCTGGTTACTACCCACCATTGGGAATGTTCAAGCTGTAGATCCCGTTTCAATTGCTTTTTATTTACTAATATTTGGTTGTTTTACAAGTTTCATGTTTTTAAGTTCACTAAAACATGCCAAAATTCTTCAAATATTGTTTGCAGTAGTAAGTGTTCTATTCTTCTTACTAGCAGCAGCTGATTTTACAGGAATAGCTATTTTAACAACAATTGCTGGTTACTTAGGAATATTTTTAGGTGCAGCAGCTATGTATGGCTGTGTTGGAATGATAGTTAACAACGATTGGAAAAAAGACATTTTCAAATTATAATAAAGATTCTTAAAAATGTCTATTTAAATAGATATTTTTAAATTATTCTTTATTTTAAAAAAACTATCATTTAATCTTTTATTTTTTTAGAAATATTTGTTAAAACGTTCATATAAAAGAATGAATAATTGAATAGGGTTTTGACCTAATAATCATTAGGAAGATGCTTTATAGTGGATTTATCAAACATTTCAATCATTTCTGGTCTGTAAACTTTGTCATAATAATCCCTAGGCAATAATTTAGTGTTTAAATAAGTAACTTCAGTAGTTTTGTTAACTTTATAAGTAATTTTTAACTTATTTTTACTAAATATTTCAATGATTGTTTTATCATAAGTCCCATTGTGATAAGAAAATCTTCTAGATACTGTTAGTTTATAACTAATTAATTCGTCATTGACATGAATACTTGCATACCAATATAATTCCCTCTTGGAATCTTTTAGTAATCCATAAAAACTTTCTATTGAATGCTCTCTCATTACATTTTTAAGAATTTTTGGCCGAATAAATTTGAAATAATAATCTTTTGGATTTAAATTAGTTTTAACGTAACTAACACTTTTATTGTTAGAAAACTTTCTGGAATAAACATCGAATGGAATAATATGATGATTTTCATCCTTGATTTTCAAGGAAATTTTCAATTTATTTTTGCCATACCTTTCTATCAAGGTTTTTTTATAACACTCATCGGCAAATATTCTATATTTTTCCAAAACCAAGACCTTTTTCCCGTGATAGATATAAGCATTCCATTTTATACTTGCAACAGGAGCATGACTATAAAATTCATCTCCTTTATCAAAACTTTTCTTTGTAACTATGTTTTTAAACATTTTAGATTGATAAATCTTAAAATAATAAGATTCTGGCTTAAGTTTAGATGTAATCAAATAATTTTTCTCATTTGTCACTCCTTTTCTAGAATTCTTACTATTGATGCTTAATTTATTGTAAAGCTTTTTAATAGATATTTTTTTAGTTAAAACGGTGGAATTTCCTTTAACGTATCTATTATAAATTACTAGCTGTTTACCTGAAGAATAAACCTTCCAATGTAATTTTGTTACATTAGAATCCTTAACTGAACCAAAACCTTCATCAACAACATTATATTTTGTGGCACACACTGCTTGCACTAGACTAAAAGCTGCACAAATCATCAAAATAAGGAATAGTAAGCTTAAAACATACCTTTTTTTACTCATAAAACCACCGACCCAAAATTAATCATAATCTAAAACAGTCTTATTCAAACATCAGTTATATTATGTTTATTAATTCAAATATATTAATTTTTTTAAAAAAAATATTTTATTAAAAAGTGCCTAGATTTAAAAAATAAAATAAATGTTTTCTCCCAGTAATCTATATAATTTTTAGTGATAGAAAGTCAATGTTTCTCCCAATAATCTATATAATTTTTAGTGATAGAAATTTCATATTTTTAGCTTCATACTATTTAATCAGAAGATAGATGCCCTTCATTATTGTATTCCTCACCATATGGACATGCATGACCAACAACTGCTTGAAAAATATCAATTTCTTCTTTAATTTTATTTTGAGTATAATGTATTAAATTATGTGATTCAACAAGAGTTAATTTAGGATTCACCTCTATATGTAAAGACAATGTTGCATAAGATCCGAAATAGTTAATTCTAATATTATGAACCCCACATACATTTTCAATTGAATCAGCTACTTTTTTTATTTCTCCAATTAATTTATCATCAGGTACTTTTCCCATTATATTATTTATATTATCTTTTCCTACATCATATGCTGCTTTAAGTATAAATAATCCAATTAAAAATCCTACCAAAGGATCTATAAATTTAAATCCTGCTTGTGCTATTATTACACTTGCAAAAATAGCTATATTAGACAGTACATCCATTCCTTGTTGTTTCGCATCAGCTATTATTGCAGGACTATTGATTTTTTTACCTATTTTCATCTGATATCTGTTTAGAAAAGTGTTAATAATTATTCCTAAAAATGCCATGATTAAGGCCATATTTGTTGGGGCATTGCTAACACCAAATATCAATTTGTTAATAGCTGAACTTAAAATTTCATAAGCAACTAATGCTAAAAATAAAACAATGATGAGTCCTGCAACTGATTCGGCACGACCATGGCCTAAGGGATGTTCAGCATCAGGAGGCTTTTGACCAAGTTTAAAACCAATGTAAGCAACTATACTTGTACATACATCCGATATACTATGAGCACCTTCAGCCACCAATGCAAAACTTCCAGAAATAATTCCTACAGCAATATTAAAAATTGATATAAAGCTATTTCCAATTATTCCAACTGCAATAGCTTTTTTCCCTTCTTTATTCCTTTTAAAAAAATCCATTTATAATCCAACCCCAATTATTTTATAATTATTTTAATATATTTAAAAAAATACTATATAAACCTTTATTTTTTTAATAAATATTTTTTAGGTAAGCTTAAATTATAAAAAAGTATAAAACACTTGTAAATAATGAATAAAAATAAATATCCATATAAAATATCAAAATACATGTTATTATAGCTAAATATTATAATTTAATTACTGATAACATATTAAAACGAATTCCAGTGATAAATAGTTTGATGAAAAAAAATATTTCAAAATTAAATTAAATTAAATTAAAAAAACTGGAAGAAGAAAAATATATTATAAAAAAGAAAAATATATTAAAAAAAAGAAAAATATATTATAAAAAAGAAAAATATATTAA
>WRNS01000161.1 GCA_009776495.1 Methanobrevibacter sp.
TATATAAAATTATATTTTATAATTATCAAAATTAAATTTAAGAAGTATTTTAAAATTCATTTAATCATTTAAATTTCATTATTTTCCAATAATGCTTTTTTAAATAATTTATATTCGTATGATTATAATTCTTGTATTAAATATTAAAATTATTCATATTATAAATAATTAGGAGTTTTCTATGCCTTTTATAGCTGAAAATCATTTTCAACTTATTTTAGAAGTAGGATTGATAATGTTTTCAACAATAGTTTTTATTATTAATTTAGTTCCAATATCACTAAGTGTAATCACATTTGTATCCTTAATTGCCTCAGCAATATTCACATTTCTCTTTGGAATAGATCTTGTACTATTATTCATGTCTTTTGGACACAATGAGTTTACTCATCCATTTGGTCCAATTGCACTGTTATCTATAATTACAGCTTTAGCTTCATTAAGTGTCATGGAAAATTCAGGAGTAAATGTTAAAGGACTTAAAAATCTAATTTATGCTCTTCTGGTAGCGATATGTATTTTTGGAGGATTAATGCATAGATCTTTCTTTTTATTATGGATCCTCGGATTGTTTATAGGGTCTCTAATCATATCTAAGTCATTTAGAAAAAAATCTTTCTTAACTATAAAAAGAATTCTTATATTATTAGGTTTGGGGGCTGCTGGCTTTGCAATTCTTGAATTAGTATCGATAATATTAAATATGGAAGTGTTTAGTCCTTTACTTAGAATTGCTAGAATAGAAGAAAATGCTTATCCAAGTTTAAAAATGGTTTTACAGAATACTCGACTTATTGGTCATAACCCAGACTCGTCTTTTTGGGGTCCTGGAGGAACAGGTTTTGCTGAAGGGTATATAAGTTTGCCTATGACATTTATATTGATGTTTGGTTTATCGTTTCCATTATTTTATGGAGTTTTAGTTACTAAAAAAGACATGATTGATTACATGCTTCCAGGTATATTTGGTTATGCCTATGATTTTGGTTATATTGTAATGATTGGATTAGTTATTTTCACGATAATTACAATAATTTTAGGGCTCAAAATGCTCGTTGTTTATCGAAAAAGAAGAGAAGTTAATAATAAAAACTATTTAGGAAAAGAAGTTCTTCTTATAGGGTCTTTAACTGCATTTACTACTCAAGCATTAATTGGTTTATTTGTTTTCAACAGAACTATTAATGGAGTCGCACTGGTAACCTTTATATTTTTAGCAGCTTTGGTACTGGCACATACGGTTTCATTAAAAAGAGATTAATAAAATTTGGGTATAATGTTTTTAAAACTTATTTATTCCATGATTCAAAAAGAGGATTTTTATGAAAAAAGCGTTAATATTATTAGGATGTCCTGAATCACCTTCTCAAACACCAATGGCTATTTATGCAAGCCAAAAATTAGCTAAAATGGATTATGATGTTACAGTAGCTAGTACGCCATCAGCATCAAAACTTTTAGAAGTTTCAGATCCAGATGAATATTATATTAAAAATAAAGTGGATATAGAATCAACTTTAGATAGCTTAAAAGAAGGAAGTTATGACCTTTTAATAGGTTTTGCTCACAAAGATGCAGCTGTTTCCTATTTTGTTACTTTTTATCATATATTACAGTGTGAATCAATAGCTTTAGTATTTGAAAAAGACTTGGAATTATTAGAAGAATTTGAAAATATTGTTAAAGATAATACTGATGCTAAAATAGTATCTGTTCGAGCTTTTCATAATCCAACCCCTCTTAGAGTTAAGTTTGATAGGGTTTTAGAGAGTTTATAATTTTTTAACAATTGATTATTATATTATTAAATTAAATTTATATATTAAAATAAATATTATATATAAAATTACTTATTTGATTATTAATTTGATTATTTATTAAATTGATTATTAAATATTCTTATAATTGTTATTAGAGGGATTAAATGTCATTTTGTTTAGAAACTTATCTTCAACAGTCTGATGATTATGAAGTTTTATTATCAAAAGCTGGATTTAAAGATTGTGCAAAAACTATCAAAGAAAATTCTGATGAAGTAATATATATCAATGCTGGTGAAAAGGTTTTAGGGGCGCGTTTAATCGGGATTCCTCCAATACCAGTAGGAATTAATAAAGCTAAAGGAACTGTTATAATATCTTACACAAAACCATGTCATGGGACTGCAGCTGTCGAACTTCCAGTTGAGGAGAAGGATATAGAAGAAATTAGGAAGTTGAATATTAAGAATTGAATTAATAAGATTCTATTTTCATTATTTTTTTGAATGATTATTTTCATAATTTTATTTGATTATTTTCATGATTTTATTTGATTATTTTCGTGATTTTATTTGATTATTTTCATAATTTATTATGAGTAATTTCATTTTTTTGTCAAGATTATTTAAATTTGTTAAAATAAATCTTTTTAAATTTTTGATAAAAATGTTTTATTGAATATATATCGAGGAATTTGATGATAAGTACTGTTGTTGGAAGTTACCCAGTAACTATTAAACCACCTACATTAAAAAACAAACTGTTCAATGCTATTGGTTTTTATGATAAATATAAACCAGCTATCGAACACTCTGTAAAATCACAAATCAAAGCTGGAATCGATATAATATCCGATGGTCAAGTAAGAGGAGAGATGGTAGAATCTTTTGTAAAATTTATTCCTGGATGTAAAATTGAAGAAAATACATGTGTAATAAATTCAAAAATAATCAGTCCATCTCAAAAAATTGGAGTTAAAGATTTAAAATTAGCTATTAAATATATGGAAAAAGAGTTTGATGAATTAGCTATGTCATCTCAAGATAAAAAAAAGAAGGGTGTAAAAGGAATAATAACAGGACCCTCTACCTTAATTCAATCATCTCAACTTGGACCAATATACAAAAATAAAGACATAGCTATTATTGACATGGCAAATGCCTTAAAGAGTGAAGCTATTGCTCTTGAAAAAGCAGGGGCAAAAATAGTTCAAATTGATGAACCATTTTTATCCACAGGATTAATTAATATGGAAATAGCTAAAGAAGCTATTGATATCATTTCAAAAGATTTGGCTGTTCCAGTAGCTATTCATTGTTGTGGAGATATTAAAAATATCTTTTCTGATTTGATTGATTTTAATGTTGATATAATTGATTGTGAATTTGCAGGACAATCTACTAATTTNGATGTTTTAGATAGCTATTCTACTAATCTTAAAGGTAAAAAAATAGGATTAGGTGTTGTNGATACAAAAAAATCATCTGTTGAATCAGTTGAAGAAATAGCTAAGGGTATTGAAAAAGGATTAGATATTGTANGTGATAAAAATCTTTTTATCAGTCCAGATTGTGGCTTGAGATTATTTTCAGATGAAATTGCTTTTTCTAAGCTTAAAAACATGGTTGAAGCTATGAAGCTATTTAATTGATTTTATTTATTCTATTTGATGATATCTATTTTATCTAGCTAACAATGACTTTATGTATAAATTTAAAAACTTTATTTTATAAAATATTAAAAATTTTTCTTATAGTAAAAAGATTTAGATATTTTTTAAAAAGTTTTTCTTATAGTAAAAAGATTTAGATATTTTTTAAAAAGTTTTTCTTATAGTAAAAAGATTTAGATATTTTTTAAAAAGTTTTAAATAATACAAAAATTTTCTAGTATTTATTTTTTAAATAAAATTTTGAGGTTTATAAAAAGAAATATTTTTTAATCATTAAAGTGAATTTTTT
>WRNS01000162.1 GCA_009776495.1 Methanobrevibacter sp.
TAAGAAAATATTAAATTTAATTTTTTAAGATAAATTTTTTTTAAATAAATTAAAAAAATTTAATATTACTTAAATAATTTACTTAAATAAGTTAATGAAAAAAAAAGATTAAAATAATTTTTTTAATTTTTTAAAGAAAAAGTATAGTAAAAGTAAAGGTTGGAGAGACGATAATTCTATTTTGTAGTAGTGTTGCCACTTACCCTTTCTAACTCTTCCCTCCAAGTATTAGGATTAACTTTGATATAATCTTCAAGTAATTTCATACACTTACTATTATCCATTCTAACAACTTCAACATTATTATTTTTAAGAAGTTGTTCAGCACCTAAAAGTGTTTTATTCTCACCTATAACAACTTTTGGAATATTGTAAAGAATCACGGCTCCAGAACACATGGGACAGGGAGATAATGTTGTATAAAGAGTAGATTTCTCATAGTCTTTACCTTTTAATCGTCCTGCATTTTCAATCGCATCCATTTCACCATGTAAAATAGCGGAATTATTTTGAATTAGTTTATTATGTCCACGACCGATGATTTCATTATTTTTTACTAAAACAGCTCCAATTGGAATTCCTCCTTCATGTAGAGATTTTTTAGCTTCTTCAATAGCTTCATTCATGAAATAATCATCATTCATTAAAACACCTTAAATGGATAATTAAAATAAATTTTTTGATAATTTTTATTATCTCTATAATTCTTATTATCTTTGTTATTATAAAATAAACTTAAATCATGCCTCTAATTCCTTTAAATGTATACTATTTTCTAGTAACTATGTGTCATGATTTTTATTTGATTATTTTTCCAAACCTAAATACTCAGTGGAATCTAAAATAATATTAACTCTAATCTTTTTCTACTTCACAACCCCAACCAGTGTAATCACCATTGTATTTTCCTGCCAATTCCCATAAATATAATACATAATCATTTACACTTTCATAATCTACTTTATCAACACGTCCAACATTCAAGAAATAGTCTTTCTCTTCTGTTTGATGACTAGCTATGACCGTGAAATTCTCCTTTTCTATTTCTGAAATAAAATTTTCCATATCATTTTCTGTTTTAAAATAAATAGCATGATCAACCATACGTTCTTTACTTAGATTATCACCAGATTGTTCCAATTGTCGGATTACTCTATCATTCATAATCATTTGGTATTGATTGGGTAATGGGTATAAAAAATTAAGATACACATCCCATTCTACATCTTCTTTGCTGCCAAAATCAAATTCATAAGTAGGATATTTTAACATTGCGTGATTAATAGTTTTATCATACCCCAACGTATCATCAAAATAAAAATACAATTGTCGTTTCCCATCAGAAGTGAGTCGCCCCACGAAAATAGCATTGTGCTGATTCGCGATGTCATCTACAATGTTGTCTTCTATTGCATAGAATGTTTCACTTTCTTCATTGCTTAACAAACCGTTTTCTAGAGGATTTTGTATATTGATTGAAATCCATACTACATTAGGTTTATCCTCAATAGGCACAATATTTATCAATCCTAAATCGATTAAAAATGAGCCTATTATCCCATCAACATAGCTCATGTAAAAATCCCAATCTTCATCATGATTTAATTTGTTTTCTACAGTTTTCATCCGAAACTCCTCTTTTTTTTATGTGAATATTTTTTTCTGTTCACTATTTTCTTCTATTGTTTGTGAGTTAAATAGCTGGTGTAAAATAATCTAATTGATATAAATTTAAGATTTTCCTCAAGTTCATTTGTACACCTTTTTCCATGATAATGATTTAATTCTATAATAAAAGAATCCTTCCATTTATTCTGAAAAAAAATTCAAAAATGTGGAGAAATAATATTCAAAGGAGATATATATCATAATTAAGAAATATATATTATAAATAATAAATAAATATTATAAATAAGAAATATTTATTACATCAAAATTGGATATATGAAACTTTGACACGTTCCTTTGTTTGATATTCCATCTAAAAATATTTAATAATTCTTAGAAAATTTTAAAATAAATTTTCCTCTATTTTTCTTGTTTCGTTAAATAAATTTACATAATATTCCTCATTTATTTCCTCATTATACTTTAGAAAATATATTGTTTAGTGTATTGAATGAAAGGTACAGATATTTTCAACGTAACACATAGGTTGAAAGTTTTTTCACTGCGTAACTTATTTTTTCTTGAAATTTTTCCATTGGACAAATCGTTCATCAAGTTTCTTAGCTATTAAGTCATAATTCTCCCAAGTATTTTCCACATGATACAAAGTTTCATATTCAAAGCCGTTTTTCTCGGCTTTTTCATTAAAAATATCTGCCAAATCTCTTATATACTCACCAAATTTCCTTGCAAACTTTGATCTGGAATCTTCATAATAATCATTTGTAAATTTTTGTCCAAATTCAGATAAATCACAATCGATGAATTTTTCATCGCATATTTTGAAAAGAAACTCACTACCTGTCATTTTGCGTGATTTTACATCATCGATATCTTTTTTTGAAATTTCTTTTAATTCATCAGAGATTAAATCATTATTTATACACCACACAAGAAACATTCCTATATGTGTAGCTGCATTTTCTTCTGTTAAGTCTTTTGGAAAGTCTCCCCCATAGTGCCAAGAAGCATCGTCATATTTTACCATGTAATTCCTCTCCCATCTCTTAAAAACTATTTTTTTAATTTTTTTTATACTTTTTCACCATGTTAAATATTATACTTCCTCTATTTCATACTTTATCAAATGTATTTTATTAAAAACTTTTATCAATTACAGTGTAGCACCAAATTTTTGGCACAATCTTTTCTGCTTATCTATAAACAAACCAATGATTTCAATGTTGAAAATTGGGTGCTCAACTATAGATATTGAGCCTAATAAAGGTAGAAATTTAAATTTTTTAATAAAAACATGGTACACTAAGCCCCACCTCCTATTTAACTACATAATTTAATTAGGAGGTAAATAATACAGATAATTAACATATTGAAAACATCTATTAAAAATGTTCGAAGATTATCTGACATATTACCACCTCCTATTATGTTTATTATTAGGAGAAGCCCTTTGGTGCGAGACTTCTCCAAAAAATATATTTGACATCAGGAGCTTAGTAATACCATAATATAAATATGTAATAAAAATTATATATAATATTACTATCAAATAAGTTAGTAATAAAAATGAAAAAATTTAAATAATAAAAAGAGTAATATAAATGTAGGTGCGAGACTTCAGAGATTCATTGAATCAAATGAATCTCACTCCAATTTTATTAAAAAAAGTTTTAATATTCAATTTGAAGATTTTATCGATTTTTATACTAATTTTTACTCATATAATAATTGTTGATGTTAAATTCTTGTAGCATCTTTCATAGTAGCTATATCTTCTTTTATATGATGTGTTGCATTATCCCCATATTTTTCAATGATTTTAACAATAGCACTGCCAACAATTACTCCATCAACTAATTTAAAGTATTTTAAATAGCTATTAAACTTATTTAAAAGAGTGTTTTCAAGTTTAAACTTTTAAATGAATATTTTGATGAAATTATATTTTTTTTTATATATTTTAATTTTTTTTTTATCTTTTAAAATCTTTAAATCACGATTATTAACTTTATTTTAAATAACATTCCATTTTATAACTTATTTTTTATTAAATTTCAATTATAATCAATTAAACAATTCAATATAC
>WRNS01000163.1 GCA_009776495.1 Methanobrevibacter sp.
TTTTTTTTTTTTTTTTTTTTTTTTTAATGTTATTTAAAAATTTCAAATTTAGTTTTTTTTTATTAATTAAAATTTTTTATTAATTAAAAATTACAAATTTTGTTTTTTATTTACCAACGCTATTAAAAAGTTATATGTTTAGTTAATATATAATTCTTCATTGAACTATTAATGGGATAACTACATCATACATTTATTCACATCTTCAGAATCAAATCGTAAAATTATTTGTCTTGAATTTCCTCTAACTCCTTTTCCAGTGAATTTTGTATCTACCAACCTTAAAAATTCTAATTTTTCTAAAGTCCTATTAAAAGTAGCATAGCTAGCATCTAATTCCTTTGAAAAGATTTCAGATAACTCTCCCGCAGTTAAAATTTTGTCACTTTTCGCAATTATTCTAAAAAGCACCTTTTCAGTATCATTTAAAGATTTTAGTGCATGAGACAAGTTCACTGAAACTTGATTCTCAATAGCTTCATCCAAGTGTTTTTGTTCTATAGATCTACTGGCATTAGCTTCAGCTATATTTCCACAAACCCTTAAAATGTCGATACCAACTCTTAAATCTCCACTATCCAAGGTATAATCAGTTATTTCTTCTAAAATGTCTTCAGAGATTACTCCTTCAAAAAATCCAGATTTTGCCCTATCAGACAATATACTCAATATTTCATCTCTTCTATAAGGTGGAAAAGTAATCTCATGAGGAATGAAAACTGTGTTAACGTTTTTATCTAATGCATACCTAAATTCAAGGTCGGATAGAATGGCAAAAACTCCAGTGCGAACTCCAGGAAACTCTTCATAGGCTCTAAGCAAGTCATAAAATATTTTATTTGCATTTTGACTTTGAAATAAAAAATTAACATCATCTAAAGCAACGAGAAGTGATTTATTTTCTGAAGATAAAAATTTCATGATTTTTTGATAAACTCTTGAGAAGGGAACCCCTGTTTCAGGTGGTTGGTGACCGAATATTTTCTGATGAATTTGGGAAAATATTCCAAATCGTGTTGTATGTAGCTGACAATTTATATAACAGCAAAATATCTTTTCTGAACTTTTTTCCACAAGTTCAAAGACTTTTTTTAGCGATGTTGTTTTTCCAGTAGCGCATGAACCTAATATAACAGAATTCACAGGTCTTCCATCTTTTAATGCAGGTCTAATTGACATAGCCATAGCTTCCATTTGCGAATCCCTGAAATTGAAGTTTTCTGGCATATAATCAGGATTAAAAGCATTAATGTTATTAAATATTGTTTCATCATGAAGTAAAATATCTTCTATATCCATGAAAACAATTTTGTCATAACTTATATAAAAAATTAGTTAAAAATAGTTAAAGAATTAAGAAAAAAAACTATTAAATTTTCAAAATAATATAATGGTCATTAGCTAATGTTAACAATTTCAACATTTTCATTATTTTTTATCCATTCAATTAGACGTTCAGCATATTTTAACTTTTTTTGCTTTGTTTCATCGGCTATGGCAATTTCAGTACTTATATCCGGTCTTGAATAATTAGTAACAAGTTTTCCAAAATCCATTCCCCCTAACAATATCTTTTTAGCTCCCAATGCAATAGCTAAAAATACGCAGCGGTCTCCGTCAGTAAACCCTCCAAAATTATATAAATTAGCTTTTGGTTTTGATTGAGTAGTTCCTAAAACCCTTTTAAATTTTGGAGTGTACTTACTAATTTCTTTCGCGTTATCCCCATGAGCATGAATAACAAAAAATGATCCTAAATCATTAGCTACTAATAAATCATCTAATTTTCCATCTAAATCTGTTACCACAATATCGGGAACAATTTTTTCCTCTAAAAGTCCTGTTGTTGCCCCATCTGCAGCTATTAAAATATACTCATTCAAATCATTATTTTCTTTAAAAAGTTTTACATGGGATTTTAAAGATGGACCAGCACCAAATACCACGAAGCATTTCATTGATGTTTTTTCACTTGGAAGATTTATCAGTAAATTTTCCAATTTAATTGAACCTTGATTTTTTAAAATATTGCTTAAGAGATCAGCTGACTCTTCATCCATCTTTTTAGAAAATCCTAAGTCGTCTAAAATCTGTTTATACCATAATTCCCATTCATTATATTTCATCAATATTTTTTTATATAAATCATTCAACATAAACATTTTCTTAATTAGGATTAAAATTTAATAACTTTGAAAAATTAATAAATTTTCAAATTCTTATGATAAACAAATTGAGTTTTTTAAGAGAGAGACTAAAACTTTTTTTAGGAAAAACTTTTTAAATATTTGAAAATAAAAAGTTAAGGGTATGAATATAAAGCATGTTTTTAAGTAATTTACTTATGAATTTTATTATAATTATTAAAAAATATGACCATATTTATAAATTAATTATTGAAAAAATCAAAAATTAAAAGTTTTAAGTGTTTAATGGAGGATAATTTAAATGGATGACATACTATTAATGCTTCCAGGACCAACAACTGTTGCTCCTCGAGTGTTGAAAGCCACATCGGATAATATTGTTAATCACAGAAGTGCAATATTTGGAGAAATTTTTACAGAAACAACTGAGTTAATGTCAGAGATATTCAAAACAAAGAATCAATCATACTTAATCACAGGTTCAGGGACTTCAGCTATGGAAGCTGCAATAGCTAATATCTTAAATCCAAATGATAAAATACTAAATGTTGTTGGTGGAAAATTCGGCCAAAGATTCATGCACATAGCTAATGAAATGGGAGCTGATACTCAAGAATTAACAGTTGAATGGGGCGATGCTGTTTCACCAGAACAAATTAAAGAAGCATTAGATAAAGATGAAAATATCAAAGCTGTTACAGTAGTGCACAATGAAACTTCTACAGGAGTATCCGCACCTATTGAGGAAATTGCTAAGGTTATGAAAAATTATGATGCATTATTCATTGTTGATGCTGTTTCATCTCTTGGAGGAGATAGAGTAGAGGTGGATAAATTTGGTATCGATATATGTGTTACTGGCTCTCAAAAATGTTTAGCTGCACCTCCAGGAATGGCAGCTATTACCTTAAGTGAAGATGCTTGGAAAGTAATAGACAAGGTTGATTCAAAAACATATTATCTTGACATGAAAAAGTACAAAAAAGCTGGATCTGGAACTCCTCCTGAAACCCCGTACACTCCTTCTGTTTCACTAATTTACGCATTAGCCGAAGCTTTAAAAATTATAAAAGAGGAAGGTTTAGAAAACAGGATAGCTAGACATGAACAAGCTGCAAAAGCTACAAGAAATGCTATTAAAGCTTTAAATTTAGAATTGTTCCCAAAAGAAGAAGTTTCTTCCACAACTGTTACTGCAGTTAAAATGCCGAAAGGCATAACAGACAGTGACTTTAGAGGAACCATGAGAAACAAATATAAGGTTGAATTAGCTGGTGGTCAAGATCACTTAAAAGGAAATATATTTAGAATTGGCCATATGGGTAATATTAGCTACAAACAATTAGCTATTACATTTTCTGCAATGGAAATGACCTTAAAAGGATTAGGATTTAATATCGATATGGGTGCTAGCTTAGCTGCTGTTAATGAAGCATATTTATGATAAATATGAATTTTAGTTCAAATCTTAATTCTTTTTCATTTTATTTTTAATTTTTTAATTTTTTCATAATTTATTTAAATTTATAATTTTTTTATAATTTTTTTTAATTTTATTAATATTT
>WRNS01000164.1 GCA_009776495.1 Methanobrevibacter sp.
TTATTATAATGGAATTTATTTAAAAAAATTTAATTAATAGTACTTTATTTGTTATTAAAATTTTTTAAATTAATATATTTGAAAATTTAATTAAAATATTTTTTATAATTTAAAAAAATAGCTAATTTTTTATTAAACTATTTGATTTTTATATTCTCTAAAAAGATTTATATATTACTATTTATATAATTAGTATTACTAATGTATTTAAAAATAAAAATGTATTTCATTTGCTGTAGTAAATTTTTAAATAATTTAAATGACAAATATATACAAAAAAGGTTTATTATACTAATTAAAACTTAAAGGATTTTTATATAAATAACCTGAAAGGAATATTTAAAAAAGGGTAATTGAATTTTAAAGAAATGTTGATATTGATGGGATAATTATTATAATTTGGATTCTATTATCATGACTATAATTTCTAAAAAAATTGAGATAAAAGCAGAGCTTTTTGAATCATTAGTAATATTAATAATCAAGTAATGTATGCAAAAAATTAAAAATGTTTAAAATTAAGATATATTATATTAATTAGTTGAGGTATATGATGGATTTAGAAAACGAAAAAGAAACCCCTTTTCAACCAGGATACCCAGTGGATCCAGATAAATTTAAAGGTAGGAGAGATATTATAGAAAATATTAATAGATACCTACTGAAAATTAACAAAGGGGAAGCTCAACATTTTTTCCTTACTGGAAAAAGAGGAATGGGGAAAACATCATTAGCATCATATATTAATGAATTAGTTAAACGTAAATACAAGATGATAGGAGTACATATTTTCAACGATGGATTCCACGATGTTGATTCCTTAGTTGAACAGATTATAGAACGATTACTTAATGAAATTGTCTCTGAAACATGGTCTCAAAAGATTTTTGACTTCTTAGAAGAGCATATAGAACAAGTAGGTCTTTTAGGAGCATCAATAAAATTTAACCCTAAAGATAAAGAATATCTTAAATCAATTAAAGACACATTTCCTTCCTTTTTAACAGACTTAATAAAAAATTCTCCTGATAAATCTGGTATTTTTATTATTATTGATGATATAAATGGACTAACAGAAACTCCTGAGTTTGCAAATTGGTACAAAAGTTTTACTGACACAATGGCTACTGAATTTCGAGGGAAATCTAACGTAGGTATGATGTTAGTAGGATATCCCGAAAAACTAAATTCACTTTTTGAACACAACCCTTCATTTAACCGTATTTTTAATCATTACGAAGTGGAACCTTTACACAAAAATGAAGTTTCAGATTTTTTCACTGATACTTTTAAGAGAGCTAAAATAAAAGTTAATTCAAATGTTTTAGAAACAATGGTGGTATTCTCTAGTGGGCAGCCTACATTAATGCAAGAAATTGGAGATTCTGTCTTTTGGGAAGATAAAGATAATTTTATTAGTGATGATGATGTAAATAAAGGAATTATTGAAGCTGGGCTGAGAATCGGGAAAAAATTCTTTGAACCAATAATTGATAAATCCATTATTAGTCCAAGATACAAATCTATTTTAGAAAAAATGGGAAAAAATGCGGAAGTTCATTTTAAGAAAAAAGAATTTGAAGATTCATTGTTAGATGAAGAAGAAACTAGAGCATTTCCTGATTTTTTAAAAAAAGCTAGGGATCTTAACATTTTAGAAACTGATGGGATAGGAAATTATAAGTTTTTAAATGTTATGTACCCATTATATCTTTTAAGTTTATCCTTGAAAAATAACTCATAATTATTTTTTAAAGAAAGATAACTCATAATTATTTTTTTAAAATTTTCATTTTAAAAACTATTAAACCTTTTTTACAGGAAAACCAACAATTTTCATTTTTATAACTATTAAACCTTTTTTACAGGAAGCCCAACTAAAATCAATACTTCATCTTCATGGCTTTCTGGAATTTTATCAAGAAAAGTATTTACGAGTAAATCAAGATGTGTAAACCCATTTTCAATAGAATAATTTTTAAGAAAATCATGAGTATCTTTAAGAGTAGAGATTGGTCCATTATGAGTTGTGGTTAAAATTTTATGTCTTGTATAATCTATAACTTTAATAATATCTTCAGCAGCACTATCTAAAGGTATTCCAATTTCATAAGAAATAGTTTCTGGAGATAAGCTATGTGGATTGTTATGGAATCTTAAAAAATGATGACCTGAAGTTTTAATATTATTCGTTTCAACCCAATTAAATAAATCAGCTTTAATTTTATTAATCTTTTCAAAAGAACCAACTTGCCTTACAGAAGCTATTTCATGTCTTTTAATTGTTTTTCTTTCAATTTCTTTTTCTAATTTAATATTCATATCAAAGTTAAAATCAATTACATCCATTCTAACTTCAGTAAGTAATTCATCGCATCCTACATCAAAAATACTATTTAAATATATTTCTTCTGCAAAACCAAGAACTTCAAGGTCATTTTCGAATGAATAATCAACCATCATTCTTGTTATGTTAGGAATATTTATATAAGGTCCTTTGTAAATCGCGGTTAAAACTTCATGTTCTGGAACTTCAACAATTTTTATCCCTTCTTCTTCTTTGATATCAGTAGATATAGGGATACCAACTTTAAAAGCCATTCCTCTTGGAGGAATTCCCTCGGGACTAGGATAATGTTTAAAATGAAGACCTTCAACTTTAATATCGTGTTTTTCAGCCCATTTAATTAAATCCACACGAACTTTATAAACATCTTCAATTAAGCCATAATGTTCCATAAACGCCATTTTTTGCTTTTTTATTAATTTTCTTTCAATCTCACTAACTAATGGAACATAACTTAGATTTTCACTCTTGAAATCAAGAACTGTAAATTGAACTTCAGTTAACAATTCACTTGGTTTTACCTCAAAAGGATCATTTAAATAAATCTCTGTTGGAGAATCCATTGGAGCTAAAAAATTCTTTCTTGCATAATCTGCTAAGATTCTGTGGACAGAAGGAAGATTAAAATAAGATCCTTTATATAAAGCAGATATAACATCACGTTCAGGGATTTGAACAATGTTTGCAAAATGTTTATATTTAGCTAGTTTTTTTACAGGCATAGCTAGTTCAAAAAATATTTCATTCGATGATAAATCTTCATATTTAGAATCAAATCTACAATGATATGTTCCTTTACTTTTTAAATTATGTTTTTTAATCCATTTCTCTAATCGTTCAAAAGTTAACTTTAATTCTTTAAAAGAACCTTTATGCTTTATATTAGCTACACTTCCTATAGTAACATCTTGAATTTTAACTTCCCTTCTCATTTAAACTCCCTTAAAACATATTGTAAACCTAATAAAATAGATATTATCTAACAAATATTTGATATTTTGACCATAGATTAAATTTTTATGGTTTGTTTTATAATTGAACTAAATTTATTCCACTTAACAATTTTTAAATAATTTTATAAATTTTTTCAAGAATAATTTCTTTTAAATTATTTTGAAAATCAAAGATAAAAACAATTAAATCTTTTTTACTGGAAGTCTATTTTAATCAATGTTTCATCTCTATTTTGAGGAACTTCCTCAACAAAAACATCCACTAGAAAATCAAGTGGCAAAAACTCATTTTCTTTGGCATGACTTTTAAGAATATTATCCGTATCTTTAAGTTTATTATAATTATTATTATTATTTTTATTAGAATGATTTTATTAGAATGATTTTTATTATTATAATAATAATTATT
>WRNS01000165.1 GCA_009776495.1 Methanobrevibacter sp.
AAAATTATTAAAATAATTTATAAAATAAATAAAGAAAATTGAAATTTAATTTAAAAAAATAATTAAAAAAATTATTAAAATAATTTATAAAATAAGTTAAAAATTTGAAATTTTATTTAAAACTAAATTAAAAAATAAAAATTCAAATAAATTTAAAGATTTAAAAAATATAACTGATTTTGATTAAATGATAGAAGAAATAGCTAAATTTTCAGGATTACTTCGTGAAAATGGAATTCCCGCAAGCATTAGAAGTACGAAATTAGCTTGTGAAGCTAGTGAACTTATTGAAAAAAAAGATGAGAAATTTCAAGAAGCATTAGCAGCTATTTATCTTAAAGACCAACGCCGCCGGGAAAAATTCAATAAAGTCTATGAAAACTTTTTCAATGAAAAAAAAGAGGAAGAAAAAAAAGAATCCTCAACAACTGGTTACAAGTCACCATTTCTAAAAAAATATAATGTTTCTGTAAGTGGAAAGAGAGTTCTTAACTCTGATTTTGGAGGGGACTTCCATAGCTATAAACTAAGTTATATTAAAAACAGTTTAAACGATGCAAATAGTGAAGGAAATAGGGAAAGAAATTCTGAACTTTTAAAAAAAGATTTGAACATGGTAAACACCCTTCAAGTAGATTTAGTTGATCTTTGTCAGAAATTAGGCATGAAAATAGCTACAAAAAGATCCAGACAATATAAACAATCAAGAAAACAGAAGGTAGATATTAGAAGAACTATCCGGAAGAACCTTAATCATGGGGGAACTCTTCTTGAACTTATGAAAAGTAAACCGAAAATTAAAAAGCATAATCATTATTTTTTATCTGATGTGAGTGTTTCCTGTGATTGGATTAGTATTTGGTTTTTTTGCATGGTTTATGCTGCACAGAATTCATTCAATCGAAGTAGAGTATTTGAATTCGATAATAAATCAGTAGAAATAACATCGGCACTGTTTGAAAAAGAATTAACCGATGCTTTTATTAAAGTTTTAAAAATCAGACATACTAATTCTATGATTCGTGGAAAATCCAATATGTTTACAGCATTTTCTCAGTTTGAAAAACTTGCAAATATAAATAGTAAATCTTACGTTCTTATTTTAAGTGATTGTAGAGATTGGGCAGGACCTAAAGAAGAAAGAGTTCCAAAAAGTGCAGAATTAATAGAAAACATAGCTAAAAAATCAAAAAGACTTTTAGTATTAAATCCTGAGGAAAAAAAGAAATGGAATGTTGCAGATAGCTGTGTTAAGGACTATGAAAATGCAGGAGCTGAAATGTTTGAAGTTAGAAACCTAGAACAGCTTGCTGATTTGATTATTGAAATTTGAATATGTTCAAATCGAAGATGTGTTTGACTATGAAGAATAATTACTCATTCATTCATCTTTTTTAATCTTTGAATCTCTTCGCCATGGTGTTTCATAGTAAAATTATTAGCTGGTTTAGCTATTGTGACGTGATGATCCTTTTCAAGTTTATAAATTAAGAATTTATCATTTTCAAGTTCAATAGCTCCATTTGAATCTTCAAATTCTAAGCTATTAATTTCATCAACTATATTTTCATATTCTTTTTCCTCTTCACTTATTACTTCATCAATAGCTATTCCTCCTAAACTCTTGTTTAGTTGGAGGGATAAGCCCACAATTCCATTAACTTCTCTCCCTTCAATTTCAAATGTGGAATTTCTTATTTCCGTCATGTTAAACAAAATATGTTCTTTTGTTACTTCAGTAGCTGGAATTTCATTAGATGTGCCAATTAAGTTTATCCTATAAGTGTTTTTCCACTTTCCCACCTTATAAATAGCATAATTGACATCATCGAATGATATCTTCAATGAATTAGTTGAATCTTGTGAATTTTTTTGATTTTTAGAATTTTTTTTATTGTTTTCCATCTAGTAACCTCTTAATCATTGATAAAATACAAACACCCGCCCATAATAGTTTTCATTTAATTTTATTAAATATAAATTATATAAATCAAACTGATTTTGAAAAAGCTATTTGAATATAAAAAAAATTATAATTTATTAGTATAATATGGATTTAATCCCATAAATAATTATTTTACCTACATATTTGAGTTAATTAATGGAGAAAATAAAAGTAGCAATGTGTCAAATAAAGGTTTTTGATAATAAAGAAAAAAGATATCAAAAAAGCAATAGCTATGATACTTCTAAATAATAGAACATTAGATATTTATTGAAAAAATTGAAAAATAATTAAATTCAAAAATAAATTTTCAAAAATGAAAAATAATAATTAAAAAAAAAAGTTAATCTAAAAAAAAAAAAAATTATAAAAAAAATAATCTTAAAAGGATAAAAAAATCTTAAAAATGAATATAATCAAAATAATATTGATTGAAGAGTTGAATAGCTATGAGAAGAAAAGATAAAGAAGTTGTAAGTATTGAAAATATTATTGAGATTATAAAAAGGTGTGAAGTTTGTAGAATTGCTTTTTTTGATAAAGATTACCCTTATATTATTCCTTTAAACTTCGGATATGGCTATAGCTATGAAAACGATGAATTAAGTTTATATTTTCACGGAGCAAGCAGAGGAAAGAAAATATCGCTTATAGAAAACAATCCTAAGGCAGGATTTGAAATGGACTGTTCTCTAAATTTAGTTACTGGGGAAATTCCATGTGACTTTTCCATGGAATATGAAAGTGTTTGTGGGAATGGTGAAATAGAAATATTAAATGGAGAAGAAAAAATAGAAGGACTCAAGATTATAATGAACCAATACTCTCAAGATAAGAATTATGATTTTAATAAAAAAGGATTGAATCACTTTACAGTTTTTAAATTGAAGGTTAATGAAGTAAGTGGTAAAAAATCAAATAAACCTATAAACAAGGAATAATGAAAAAAATATTTTTAAAAAATTTTAAAAAAAAATAAAAAAAATTTAAAAATATAAAAAAAAATTAACTAAGAAAATGAAATAATAATTAAAAATATAAAAAAAATAAATTGAAAAAATAAAAAAAATAAAACTATTTAAAAAAATTAATTAAGAAATGAATAATTAAATAATAAAAATTATTTAATAGCTTTTTCTATTTTTTTAATCGCTTTATTAGCTGCTTTTTTGAAATCTTTGTCTTTTTCTTTTCTTCTAGCTTTTTTAATCACAACAATAGCTTCTTCAACTTCCATGTCTCCAAGAGCACGAATAGCTGCAAGGCGAACACCCCAGTCTTCTTCTTCCATCATGACTTTAGCTATATCATCTATTTTATCCGTTGCCTTTAATTCTCCAAGAGATCTTACAGCTACCTTTCTAACACCAAAGTCTTCATCATTAATAGCTGAGGCAAAATAATCAATAGCTTTCTCACTTCCAGTTAATTTTAAAGCAAATGAAGCAAATCTCTTATATTCTCCTTCTTCACTATTTACAATATTAATTAATTCATCTACAACAACATCACCCATGTTTCCAAGGATTTCTGCTGCTTTATGTCTAACTGGCGTGTTTTCATCTTTCATAGCTTCGATTAAAGGACCAATAGCTACTTCATCTGTTGTTCCCTCTAAACTATTGACGGCAAGTTTCCTTACTTCAACATCATCATCTTTTAGCTTTTCAATTGCTTCTTTATGAGAAAATTTTTCTTGACTATTTGTCATTAAAAACACATCCATTAAAAGTAATTTTTATTTTAAAGTAAATTTTTATA
>WRNS01000166.1 GCA_009776495.1 Methanobrevibacter sp.
TCCAATAAAGAAACCAAACTCAAAAACACAATATACAACATATACAGAACAACACAAATCAACCAAAAACAATGATTTCTACAAAGCCATTATTAAATTATAAAAAAATAATTATTTATATATTTAAACTTTTAAAACTAATTATTTATATTATTAACTTTTAAAATTATCTATTTACCTTATTAAACTTTTGAAACTAATTATTTATATGGTTAAACTTTTGAAATTATCTATTCATATTATCAAATTTTATGAAATTAGCTATTAATTAAAACTTAATGAAATTAAAAAAAATCTTTAAATGTTTATTAAAAATTTATAAATTCAAGATTAAAAATGTTCACAATAGCTTTGAAATCTACATTTATTACATTTATTATGATTTTTTGTGGGAATAAATGGTTTTGTTTCTTCAAATAATCCATGCATTCTATTTATTAAATATTCTATCTTTTTTTGATTTTTTTCATCAAATTCTTCCATCCAGAATATATTATCAGTTCCTCTTTCTCTAAGAGCTGCTTTAATTTTTCGAGTGTCCTTTTGTTCATCATTAATAATCTTAGATTTAAAAGCTAAACAATAAGCTAAAACTTGATTTATGGTTGAAGGATAAGGTATTGTGCCTGGTTTATCATCAATAATAACAAATTCCTCAGGAGTCATCCATATTTCATCGATAAATCCTCTTATTCCATATTTTGGTGAAATCACAAACATTTCTCGAGAAATAGCTTTTTCTTCCTTTGAACTTTCTAAAACTTCATCAAAAGTAGTTGGAACTGCTGTTTCTTTAAATTTATCCTCTAATTTCTGATGTTCAGCTACTCCCGTAGTCATTGCTTGAGTAGGTCCGGTTTTAATTTTTTTAAAATGCTCTAAATATAAACTATACTCACAATACCCCTGCTGATTTAACCAGCTAATGGGGAAATTATTTTTGTTTTCAATAATTTGAATTCCTTTTATTTTAGGATGTTTTTCTATTTTATAGCTATTTTCAAAATTATTTATTAATTTATTCATCATAAAAACACTCCAAATTTAAAAAATTTATTGAATAATTAATTATATTTTTGTATATATTATTTCTTTGGAAAAAATAACTTAAAAATTATTTTCATAGTAATATTTAAAATTTATAAAAATATATTCATAATCTAATTAAATAATGATATTATTGAATAAAAGGATTTCGGAAAAATGAAGAAAAAAATAGATTTAAAACGAATAATATTTATAATATTCTTAATTTTTGCATTATTTTCTATTTTTGGAAAGTTATTAGTAGGGATTGATGAGGAAGCTATTGATAATCCTAACAACGAAAGAAAATCTATAAATGATAGTTACAATGGATCAATAAGTAATTTAAGTAATCCAAATTATGAAGTTAGTGGATTATGTGATTATGTTTATGATGGAGATACAATATTTGTTGTTGGTGTTGGAAAAGTGCGTTTAGTTGGAATAGATACTCCTGAGCGAGGAGACCCAGGATATGAAGAAGCAACAAATTATGTTAAAAATAAGTGTCTTGGAAAAACCGTATATTTAGATATTGATAATGCAGAACCTAAAGATAAATACGGTAGAACATTAGCTATTGTTTATGTAGATGAAATAAACATTAACCAAGAGCTTCTTAAATTGGGTTACGCAAAAGTACTGTATATTCCCCCTTCGGAATTTGAAAAAGGATTAAATGTTGTATAATTTAGAAACAATGAAAAAAAGAGATAATTCTTCATTAAAAATCTCTTTTTAATCCATTATTTCATTCAATTGGTTTTTCAAGCTCTTCAGACTCATCACCATCAACAGAATCATCAAACTCTTCAGACTCATCACCATCAACAGAATCATCAAGCTCTTCAGACTCATCACCATCTACAGATTTTTCATCCTTTTCTAGCTCTTCTGTATCATCAGATTCTTCAGATTCTTCTCGAAGATTTTCTACTTCTACCACCATTGTTTTGGACCATTGACCTAATATTCTTTCTTTTGACTCTCCAACATTTCTTCCAATTATAAGATCGAAAATAATTGGAATCCAATATAATTTAGATAAATTTCTAATAATAGCTTCCCTATATGTAATATTTCCCCCATCTTCTGAAACTACCTTTAAATCCAAAATATCTTTTCCAATAGTTTTTCCTTTCTTTTTTTCTAAATAAACAAAGTAAAAGATAATAAAAATTGGCAACAAATATATAAAATAATTAAGAATATGTATAGAAAATAAAATTTCAATAGAATTTTGTACTATCCAAGCCAAAATATTCAAAATAGCAAATATAACAAACCAGTCAATTAAGTAAGCCAATACCCTTTTTTTAAACATACTTACCATCAATATCACCTAAAATTAAAAAAATAAAATTTTAAATCTTCTATGAAAACATCTAATCATAAATTTTTAAAACCAAGATAATAAAATTATTTTAAATTTTTTCTAATAAGAAAACATCTTATAATTAATTTATAAAATCATGATTATTTAAATATTTATTTAAAAATTTATTTAATATTAACAAACTCTTGGAACAGGATCAGCTATTGGAGATTCTAATATCCTTTGTCCACCAACAGATGTTTCAATTAACACATGTTTTCCACTTATTACTTCTCCAATAATAGCTGCATCTTTTCCATACTTATCTTTAGAAATAGCTTTTAAAGTTTCTTCAGCTAAATCTGGTTTTACACCCATTACTATTTTTCCCTCATTAGCTACCTCATATGGATCAATTCCTAACATTTCAGAAACTGCCTTTACTTGTTGTTTAATGGGAATTTCCGCATCTTGAAGAATTGCGCCAACATTTGATTTTGAAGCCATTTCATTGATTGCATTAGCTAATCCTCCTCTTGTTGGATCTTTCATAGCTGTTACTCCTCCAACTTCTAGTGCTTTTTCAACCATTCCCCAAACCGGAGCTACATCAGATTTCAAATCAGTTTCAAAACCAAAACCTTCTCTAAAAGACATCAAAGACATTCCATGGTCTCCAACACTTCCACTAATTATGATTTTATCTCCCACTTCAAGTGTAGAATCTCTAATAGCTTTATCACCTTCAACAATTCCAATTCCTGTGGTTACAATAACCATTTCATCGATCTTATCTTGTTCCATCACCTTGGTATCTCCAGCTACAATAGCTACATCAGCTTCCTTGCAAGTTTCATCCATAGATTTAACTATTTTTTCTAGATTTTCTATTGAAAAACCTTCTTTTATAATCATTGCATTGGTAATAGCTAATGGTTTAGCTCCCATAACAGATACATCATTTATGGTTCCAGCTGCTGAAATTCTTCCAATATCTCCTCCTGGAAAAAACAATGGGTTAATTGTATGACCATCTGTTGTGATAACAATCTCACTATCCCCCAAAGGTATAGTAGCTCCATCATCTAAAGCATCTAAACCAATACCACCATTAACAGATTTTTTTGATAGATTATTAACTATGGTCTGGGAAATTAATTTTCCCATTACTTCTCCACCAGCACCATGTGACATTCCAATTTTCATTTTTATCTCCTTAAAAATTACAAAATTTAAAAGCATATACTTATTCAACGTTACTCTATTAAATAAATAATTATTTTTTATAAAATTTATCTTTGTTGAAAAATCCAAGTTAATCTATTAAAAATAATTTATAATATTTATATTTATTAGCATTATTA
>WRNS01000167.1 GCA_009776495.1 Methanobrevibacter sp.
TAATTATCATTAGATTGTTATTTTAATTTAAAGATTAAATCATATAATTTAAAATGATAATAATGTTATTAAAAGATAATGTAATTTAGATAACATATTATTAAAAAAAAATATTTATAACAAAATATTCATTAAATTTTAAAAAAAATACATAAAATTCTAAATTAAAAATAAATTTAATAAATCTAAAAAAAAAAAATGATTAAAGTTTTTATTTAAAAAATATTGAATTAAATTTAAAAAAACCATTAATAAAGTTCTTTAAATCTAAAAATATTGAATAAATATAAAAAATTGAAATAAATTTAAAAAAACCATTAATAAAATTCTTTAAATCTGAAATTATTGAATAAAAATAAGAAATTGAATTAAATTTTAATAAAGATTTATTAAGTATTAAAACATATTTGAAACTCTTAATTTAATAGGCAATGGTTTAATCTTAGCTGGAGTACCTATAGCCAAATAGTAAGGAGGAACACTACGAGTAACAACTGCACCTGCAGCTACTATTGCACCTTCTCCTACTTCAATATTGGATAAGAATGTTGTATTAGCTCCGATTGAAGCTCCTTTTCTAATTTGAGGACCTTTCAATTTAAATTCAACACGGACAGGATATCGATCATTTGTAAAACAAGCACATGGACCTATGAAAACATTATCTTCAATAACACTATTTTTAGGAATATAAACATTAGATTGTATACTTATATCGTTTCCAATAGTACATTCTCCTTCAACAATACTATTAGTTCCAATTAAGACGTTATCTCCAATTGTAGTTTGTTCTCTTATGACTACATTGTGGCCAGTCTTAAAATTATCTCCTATAGTTACATCGTTATAAATCACTGAATTAGAGCGGAGTAAAAAGTTTTTACCTAAAACTGGATCTTTACTAAACCTTTTATAATTAACACCAATTTTAACATTATCTTTAGCTAATTCTGAATCATTAATGTCACTTTCACCGTTGAATATCCCTAAGAAACTAGCCATCATACCATTCCATAATAATATAAAATATTTAATATAATCTTGTTTAATTTTATTATAATCATAATTAGTTACATTATCATCTAATCGCTAATTATTAATAAATTAATTAATTAAAAATAAAATAAATTTATTTTTGAAAAAAATAATTATTTTCTCAAACATTAAGATAAATATGATTGATACATATTCGATTATATTTTTTAATATAATTAATATGATTTAATAAATATATATATTTATAATCTTTTTGTAAAAATATTTTTTTACAATATCAAAAATTTAAAATCTTTAAAAAAGATTTGATTTTCTATATCAAAAATTTAAATATCCTTGTAAAAGATTTTTTTTGAAACTTCTAAATATGTCATGAAAATTTATTCCAATTTATTTTTTATAATTCTGGTGAAAAATTGATACTTTCTAAAAATGAACTTATTGATCATATAAAAAAAATTAGGGAAGAAATTGGGCATAAGAATTCTGAAATAAATATTAAAGAATTGTTATTCAATGATGAAAAAAAGGAACTATGGATTATTACCTTAGACCGCCCAGATAAATCAGCTATAATTGGGAAAGGAGGATGGGTTGTAGGAAAGCTAAGAGAAAATCTTTATTTAAATAAGATTCATGTAGAAAGTTTTTCTGATTTTATTTTAAAAAAGTACAAGATAGAACTTTCACTAAATAGTTTGAATTTATTTATTTCCAATCATCCTAAAGAGATTGCAGCAATGAATAATTTAAAAAATTTATTAGAAGAAAAAATTTCTAATATTTATAATTTTGATTTAGAAAACTATTTTAATACTAAAATTGAGATAAATAGCTATTTTAATAGAAAGAAAAATCAAGAAAATGATTATTCTCAAGCTATAGTCGCATTATCAGGTGGTGTTGATAGTAGTTTTTCATTAATATTAGCTAAGTACTTGGGGTTTAATCCTATAGCTGTTACCGTTGATCCTGGAACAATTATCCTTCCTAATCAATTTAAATACAATATAAATAAATTATGTAAAAAATTAAATGTGGAACATCAGTATTTAAAAATCAATAATGAAGATATTATTAAGAATTCATTAAAAGGTAAATTTCATCCTTGCGGGCGATGTTCACACCATACAGAAAATACAATNTTTAAATTTGCCGCANAAAATAACATTGATATTGTTATATTTGGTGATATGCTTTCAACAGGCACACAATGTATTTCAACAACCACTATTAATAAAAATGATAAAAAACATACTAAATCAATAGCTAGATTAAATTTGCCAGCTACTCTTTCTATTGGAAAAGAAGAAATAAAGAGTTTAGTGAGTAGCTATGATTTACTTAGTATTAAAGGATTTGGCTGTCCTTTACTATATGAAGTCCATAAAAAATATCCTCATATGAAAAAGTTTTCTATTCAAAGAATTTTAAGAGAAACCCGTTCTGGAGCCTTAGAACCTGGAGAAGCTTTAGAATTAATTTGGAGTTTTTATAAGCTTTAAATATAGTTACTACATAAAAACATTGATAAAAATTCGATTTACTTCCATGATTAATGAAAAAATAATTTAGATGATATTATGAAGATATGTCCAAATTGTGGGTCAAAAAACATTGATTTGATTACTCCTATAGATTCAACTCTTTGGCAATGTAAAACATGCAATTATATAGGAACAGCTATTGATGGAAACGATGAATCAATCAAGGAAATAAGATACAATTACATTGAAAAATTAAAAGAAATTAAAGATAATAAAGAAACAGAAAAAGTATTGAATAAAAAAAGAGAAATAGAATTTCCAGAAAATTTAGAAGATACTATACAAATCCCTGATAAAAAAATCAAAAAAATATGTCCAAGATGTGGATCAGATAATATTGATTGGTTTCTTCCTCAGAATTGGTCTATTTGGGATTGTAAAACTTGTGGGTATAGAGGACCTGTTATTGAAGGGGATGAAAACTTAATTCAAGAAATAAGAAATGATTACCATGAAAAATTAAAAGATGAAAACAGGTGGATTAAAGATAATTATGAAAATGGACTATACGAAGATATTTTAACTGATGAAAAATTTGAAAGAATAGTGAAAGAACTCAATGAATATGATTTTCATTCAGATTCTCCTCATCATGAACCTGTCTCCTCAGAAAAAGATCTTATTGATGGAATAGATAGCAATATAGTTGAAATTTATAAGAAAATTAAAAAAGAAATTCTTGATTGGAATAATGAAATAAAATTTAAACCTATGAATGGTTATTTAACCTTTTCAAAATATTCTAGATTTTTACAATTAAGTTTAGATAAAGATAAAATAAACTTTCAATTATCATTTAGAAAACATTTGCCATTTGAAGATTATAAAAAAATTACAAAAGAATCAAAAACTGAAAAAGATGATGATGATTTATTAAAACTTGATTTTAGTATAAATAATGATTATGAAATAGAATATGCCTTATTTTTAATCAAACAATCTTGCAAAAATAATCAAAAAGATAGTTTTCTTGAAAATCTTTTACTTAAGATTTTTCCACAAAGTAAATACTATTGATATTAGCTATTTTAGATATTTTTAAAATATTTTTTTATAACTAAAATTTTTTTATTCAAAAATTTTTAAAAAATTACTTAATAAAAATTTATAAATATTTACATAATTTTTTTAAAAAAAAAAAAAAAAAA
>WRNS01000168.1 GCA_009776495.1 Methanobrevibacter sp.
TAAAATAATTTTTTTAAATAATATAATTCTTAAAATAATTTTTTTAAATAATATAATTCTTAAAATAATTTTTAAGGAATAATTTCATGAGTGAAAAAGAGAAAAAAAGAGATGACTACTTCAAAAGAGAAAAATCATCTATAATTCGCTCAATTGGGGGATTAATCACTTTTTCAACAATACTCCCTTTAAACATTTATACCACTGTCGAGGAAATGGCTAAAATAACTTGGTTTTGGCCATTGATTGGGGCTTTTGTTGGAGCCATTGGATTAGTCATTAGCTACTTCTTACTAAAAATATTATTAATTCTTCCTCTCGTAGCTGTAGCTATTGTTTATAGCTTTTTTTTAATATTTAATGGATTTCATCATCTGGATGGACTTATTGATTTTGGAGATGCCATCATGGCTCATGGTCCTCCAGAAAAAAAGATAGCTATTATGAGAGATTCCCAAATTGGAACTGGGGGATTAGCTACTTTTTTCGTTGTTGCAATAATAACTGTTACAAGTCTAAATTCAATATTAGCTATTGGAATCATTTCTTCAATCTTAATATGTGAAATGTCAGCAAAAATTGCCTTACTTAGTTGTTGTGTCTCATCAAAACCAGGACTAGATGGAACTGGAAAATACTTTATAGAATCTATGACAATATTAAAGTTTATCTTATCTTTAATTATAGTAATAGTTATTTCTTATCTACTGGCTAACTTTGTTGGAGTGTTTGGAGTTCTCGGTGGAGTGTTTGGAGGGGCTTTAGTGTCTATCATCGGAGGGAAAAATTTTAAAATAGCTACAGGTGACGTTTTAGGAGCTTCCAATGAAATTGGAAGAATGTTTTCACTTTTAGCTATGCTTATAACTTTAATCTGGATTTAACTTAGCTAAAATAATTTTTTTTGCAGGATTATTAATTTATTGTGATATGATGAATATTCATGTTTTGAGATTAAGTCATAGAGTAAAAAGAGATGCGAGAATTACTACTCATGTTTGTTTAACTTCAAGAGCTTTTGGAGCTTCAAAAATATATTTAAGCGGAGAAGAAGATGAAAAATTAATGAAAAATGTTGAAGAAGCTGTAGAACGCTGGGGAGGCTCTTTCGAAGTAGAATATAAAAAAAATTATATGAACTTGATTGATGAATGGAAAAACAATGGTGGAGAAGTGATTCATTTAACGATGTATGGATCACAAGTTCAAGATGTAATAGAAGATATTAAAAAATCTTCAAAAGATAAACTCATCGTAGTTGGAGGATCAAGAGTTCCAACGAAGGTGTATAAAAATTCAGATTGGAACGTGTCTGTAACAAATCAACCCCACTCAGAAGTTTCATCCTTAGCTGTTTTCCAACATATGCTCATGGATGGTCAGGAATTTGATTTAAAATTTGATGATGCTGTTTTTGAAGTTGTTCCAGTTTCACAAGGAAAAAAAGTTATTATTAAAGATGAAAATAGAAAAACAAATGAAAAATAATGAGATTATCCTTATGAACACCTTTATTTATAAAGTGGAAAGTCCGAGATTATCCCTCGACACTTTTGTTAATAAATAGTTTCTCCATGAGCAATAGCTACAATTCCAGGAATATTTACAACATTCAACTTGAAAATAGCTTCTATTCCTTCCTCTTCATATGCAACAACTTTTTTTGATTTTACACTATGAGTTAACAATGCTGCCACAGGAGGAGTCACAACAAAAATAGATTTTTCTTTGTTTAAGGCATTTTTTGTCTTTTCACTAAGTGATCCTTTTCCAATGTGAATTTTAACCCCTGCATTAGATAATAATGGAATGGATGATTCAATTTCTTCTTTATTACTAGTGGTTGGAGCTATTCCCGCCTTACTAACTGCGGTGTGCATAATAGCTATTCCTTTTAAATCAAATGGAATTTCATCTATCTTATTTTTAGCTATTTTTTCCTTTAATTTAGGTAGAACTGCATCTCTTCCTGTGTAAATTGTTCCACTGATAGCTATTTTGTCTCCTACTTTCAAGGTTTCTATGGTCTCATTAGACACAGGTGTCCTTACAATTTTCATTATAACTATATAATTATTTAACATTATTAAAATTGATGTTGAAGATTTTGCATCTTTTCATATATTTTTATAAAAACAATGCTCATTTATGAGAAAAATATATTAAAAAAAAGAAAAATATATTAAAAATAAGAAAAATATATTATATCAATTATTATTATTTTTTATTATTATGAAAATCTTACAATTGTATTAAGTAAATTATAATATTCAAAAAAAGAGAAAAAGATGAAAAATAAAATTTATAAAAATAAAAAATAACTAAATATTCAATAAAAAAAAATAATACTTATTGTAAAAAAAGCTATGCTTAAATCACTATTTACCATAAAATATTAATTAAATATTTAAGCTACTTTTAATTTTTCGAAGTGTAGCTAAAAATTCAATTAAATGTAAATGATTTATATGTCCCATCAGAACAATTCTAATAGCTTTTGGATGAGAAGAGCTTGAAACCATCCAACCATCTTCTTCAAGTAATTGAGCTAAATCATCAGTAGCTATTTTTGGATGATTAAAAGCTAATATATTAAGTTCTGGAGCGGTAACAAGTTCAAAATCCTCTTTTTTAAGAGCATCAGCTAAAAAATAAGTGTTTACCATACATTCATTTGCAAGTTTTGAGTATCCCTCACGACCCATATGTTGCATTATTGCCCAAGTAGCTGCTGCTGGAGCACCTAAACGTGTTCCAACAATAGTATGTTGTTCTTTAGAAGTTAAATATGGTGATTCTATAGCTATTGCATCTAAAAATTTTTTTTCTCTAAATAAAATACCTCCAGAAGGTATTGGAGCAAGCCCCATTTTATGAGGGTCTACTGTGATAGATGAAACCCCTTTTATGGAAAAATCAAAGTTTGGTAGGTCATACCCCATATCATTTAAAAAAGGAATGGAAAATCCTCCAAAAGCCGCATCAACATGGAGATATACATCATTTTGAGTAGCTATTTTAGCTAAATCTTCAATGGGATCAATCAATCCTAGCTCTGTTGTTCCAGCTACTCCAACAATAGCTACAGTATTTTCACTGAGATTATCTTCAACAGAGTCAACACTTGCTCTATAGTTATCATCCAGATCTACATCCTTAAGTTTTAAATTTAACATATCCGCTGCTTTTTTAAAAGAAAAATGAGCAGATTTTGGAAGAATAATTTCTGGATTATTGATATTTTTTTCATCTCTTGCCAAATTACGAGCAGCTCTCATAGCCATTAAATTTGCCTCAGTTCCTCCAGTAACAATGTTTCCAAAAGGTTTATCTAAAGATAAAAAAGAAGCTATGTCTTTTATAACTTCATCTTCAAGAGATTGTGTCCCTTTAAAAAGTCCAGGGTCTCCTAAATTACTGTCTAAAAAATCACAAAATACTTTTTTAGCTAATGGATCTGCTTTTGTACACATAGACCCTAAAATTCTTCCATGTGAATAGTCTAAATCTTTATTTTTATAATTAGCTAAATTTTGTAANATTTCTTCTTCTTTCAATGGCTCTTTATTCATTTAAATTACCTTATAAATGATAATAATACGAATTAAATACAAATGACAATAATATGAATGATATAAATAATTTTTACATTAAATAAATGATTTAAATACTAATTAAATATAAATAA
>WRNS01000169.1 GCA_009776495.1 Methanobrevibacter sp.
AATTATATTAATATAATAAATGATTATCTTAATATATAATTTAAATGATTATTATTAAATTAAATTATTTATTATTTACTCTAATTATTTTTATTTAATCTAATTATTTATTATTTACTCTAATTATTTTTATTTAATCTAATTATTTATTATTAAATTAAATTATTTATTATCATGGTTTAGGAGTTGTTTAAAATTGAAGAGATTGTTTTTAAAGTAAATAATTTAGTTTTCAATGATTTTATTCATTTTCCAAATGTTAACATCCCTAAAAACAAAGTTACATTTATTATAGGTAGAAGTGGTGCTGGAAAAACAACTTTACTGAAGATGTTCAATGGAACATTAACTCAAAGTAGTGGAGATATTTTTTACAATAACACAAATATATTAGATATTGAAACAATTAAACTAAGAAAAGAAGTTTCACTCATAAGTCAATCAGTTTTCTTATTTGATGGATCAATAAGAGATAATTTCAATCAATTTTACAAATATCGTCAAGAAAAAACCTTGAATGATGATAAAATTAAGCTATTTTTAGATATTTGTCACTTAGATTTTTCTTTAGAGAAAGATTGTGATGAAATGTCTGGTGGAGAAAAGCAGAGATTGTATATAGCTATTTATCTCTCATTTAAACCAAAAGTTATAATGCTTGATGAACCAACATCAGCACTAGATGAAGAAAATTCCAATGAAATTATAAAAAACATTTTATCATTTTCAAAGGAGAATGGGATAACAGTTATAATTGTTAGCCATGATAAAAAATTGTCGGAAGTTTTTGCTGATTATATAGTTTCAATTGGATAATTGTTTTGAGCGAGATTCATGGCTATTTTCAGCGTCTATATCTTTTTTGTTGCCTTTTCATAAGTTTCTATTCTTTTTTTATTAAATAGATAATTATAAATATTAAATCTTTAATATTAATATATGACCATGATTTATATGAGATATAATTATCTCATGTATCATAGCTATTGTATTAATGGAGGGATAAAATTGTTTGAAGCACGAAAAGGATTGATATTTGTAGTAATAGTATTTTGTTTGTTTATAGCAGTTAATTCCACATCAGCATCTAATTATTATGTAAATAAAGACACAAGCCATAAAAATATAACTGATTGGATTAAAAATGATGCTAAAAAAGGGGATAATTTAATATTTAATACTTCTTCTTATAGTTTGTCTAATACTTTAGTTATCAGTAAGTCTATCAATATAAAGAGCTATAAAAACACGAAAATTAATTTTAATAGATCAAAAAGTATGTTTTATGTGACTGTTAACTCTGTTAATTTTTCAGGGCTGATTTTAAACCATAAACCTCTTGAAAAAATAAATTATTCTTATGATCCTAATGATTATTATAATTCATATAATATAAGTTCTATAAAGGTTTTTAAATCAGTTAAACATGTTAATTTTAAAAATATCAGTATTTTTGCTAATATAAATGTTAAAGTCTTGTACATTCCCAATGTACCTTATGAGGGAGATGATTTTATTGAAGACTCTTATTATGAAGATTTAATTTATTCTGGTATTAGTATTAAGGAGTGGAAAGGTAATGTAAAAAACTGTCATCTAAAAATTATTAATGGTCGAGGAATAAATGCCTTAAAATGGACAGGTAATCTTACAAATAGCACAATAAAAACTACAAATGATTCAGGAATACGTACTAATGGTTGGATTGGAAATATTGTTAATTCTAATTTTGAATCAAAAGGGCTGGATGTTAAATGTTTAGGGATTTGGGGAATATTTAATGGAGATATTAAAAATTCAAAATTTTTGGTAAGTGGTAAATATTCTACAGGTATTTTTATTCAATTGAGATGGAATGGAAATTTTGTAAACTCTGTTGTTAAATCTAAAGGAAAATTCTCTTCTGGTTTAGTCACTCGTTTTTGGACAGGAACTATTTTAAAATCTAAATTATCCGCTTATGGTGACTCTGCAAATTCGTTATATAATTGGGCTTGGTGGAAAATAAACATTAAAAACTCTAAGTTCTTATCAAATGGTGTTGGATCCACTACAATACATTCTGATTATGGAACATGTAAAATATCAAAAACTAGAATATATGGTTATGGTTCAGCACATAAGAAATATCCGAAAGAAATTCCATCAGCTATAGAGTTATTTGATTCTAAAGGAACCATTAGTCAAAGTAAAATAAAACAAAAAAGTGGGTATGCTATTAAAGTAACAGATGATGTAAATGTAATCAATTGTAAAATTACTTCAAAAAAAGGTTTGGAAAAAATTTTCAGACTAAGATCAGATTTAAAAGTAATAAATGTCTCTAAATCAAAAAATACATATATCATAACCGTGGATAATATTGGGCAGTTATCCTCCAAAGCTTGTTATTTAAGTTTCAAAGCTAAAAATGTGTATAAAATAGCTAAAATTAGTAAAATAAGGCTTGAACCAATGACTGACAGCATTCCTTCAGAAATTAAAATAACTATACCAAAAAAATATGCTAATAATCATTATACTAAAACCATTAAATTAGATATTTACTATCAGAATAAAGAATATAACAAGAAAAATAATCTTTACAAGTTTAAGTTTTAACCAAAGTATTATTTGAGGACTTAAAATGAAAGATGGAGGAGGAGGCTCATATATTTATCTATAATTTATTTTTTTATTTTTTTTTTCAAGAGATAAAATAATTAATGGGTAATACACATGGAATATGTTGAAATATATGGTTAAATGAGGATAAATTATGGAAGGAGCAATTCAATTAAATATAATCCAGTTTAGTCTAGTGTACCTTCTTTTAATCGTTGTAGTAGCTATAATGAAAAAATCAAATATAAGAAAAACTAAGTTACTGATTATTTCAAGTTTTAGGATGACGGTTCAGCTAGTTTTAGCTGGTTTAATTTTGACATATATTTTAAGTAATCCTCAGCCAATTTTCACATTATTTTATATTCTTATCATGATAATATTTTCGATATACTATGTTTTATCTAAAAATAAAGAGATAAACAACAGATTTAAGCTGATAATAGCCATGTCCATGTTTTCAACAGGATTATTCATGATAATATTCTTTGTTATGGTAATTGTAGGTGTTGATATTTTCAATCCGCAGTACACAATACCTTTAGCTGGTATGATCGTTGGAAACTCTATGACAGGAGTTAGCTTAGCCATTAAAGTCTTTAAAGAAAATATTTCCTCAGGAAAAGTAAAAATAGAATCTCTTCTAAATTTGGGAGCAAGCCCTGAAAAGGTATTAATGCCTTATGTAAATAATTCGCTTGAAACTGCACTTGTCCCCACAATCAATTCAATGGTTGGAATGGGAGTAGTATTTTTACCTGGAATGATGACTGGTCAAATACTTTCTGGAACTCTCCCATTAACATCTATCATGTATCAAATAGCTATTATGATTGCAATATGTGCTTCAGTTTGCTTAGCTATTTTCTTTTCAATGTATTTTGGATATAAAACTCTTTATAATAAAAGAAACCAGATAAATTATAGTTAAATATCATAGCTAATTTTTTTATTTATTTTTTTAAATAATTTTTTAATTTTTAATTTTTTTTTTTTTTTAATAATTTTTTAAATAAATTTTTTTTTTTAAAAAAAGGAATATTTAAAAATTAATTATAATTAAATAATAAATAAAAATTTATAA
>WRNS01000170.1 GCA_009776495.1 Methanobrevibacter sp.
TAATGAAGTATATTTTAATAAATTAAGTAAAAATTAATAAATGAATAAATTAAAAATAATTAGTTAAAGATGTGAATTAAAAATTAAAATAATTATTTTGTGATTAATTAAAATCACTTTTACTCCGATTTTATTACATCAAAGATAATATTATAGAAAATGAATTCCCATCATATTTTTAATACTAAAATACTTTTAATACAATAATAATAAAAATTTTTAACATAAGTTTACTTTCATTTAAAGGTGTTATAATGAGCACTGACATTAAAAAAGTTTCTAAAGAATTAATAAATCGAATCAAAAAAATAGCTACCCCTATAAAAATAATGCATGTTTGTGGATCACATGAACATACTATAATGGAGAATGGACTAAGAACTTTGCTTCCAGAAGAAGTTGAAGTTGTTGCAGGACCAGGATGCCCTGTATGTTGTGTACCTGCTCGAGAAATAGACGAGTGCTTAGAACTTATTGATAAAGGAGTGACAATAGCTACCTTTGGAGATATGCTTAGAGTTCCAGGTTCAAAGAGATCATTGGCTGATGCTAAAGCAGAAGGGGCAGATGTTAGAATTGTATATGGAATTGGAAATGCTGTTGAAATAGCTGAAAAAATAGATAACGATTTAGTTTTTATGGCTGCTGGATTTGAAACTACAGCCGTCACTACAGCTTCTGAAATATTAGCTACACCTCCAGAAAACTTTTCTGTATTATCATGCCATAGATTAATTCCTCCAGCTCTTGACTTTTTAATTAATTCTGGTCAAACAAATTTAGATGCCTTAATCGAACCAGGCCACGTATGTACTATTATTGGAGCTAAGCCCTTTGAAATTTTTTCAAAAAAATATGGCATTCCCCAAGCAGTAGCTGGTTTCAATCCATTAGATGTGTTAATGGCAGTTTACATGATACTGAGACAGGTTAAAAAAGGAGAACCTATTGTTCAAAATGAGTATAACCGCGCCGTCAAGAACGAAGGAAATGTTATTGCTCAAAAAGCAATGGATGATGTTTTTAATGTTGTAAGTAGAGAATGGAGAGGATTTCCAAAGATTCCTAACTCAATTATGGAAGTCAAAGACGAATTTTCCAACTATAATGCAAGAGAGTTATTTGATATAGAAGTTAAAGATGTAAAAGAAGCTCCTACAGGATGTATATGTGGCCCTATTCTTAGAGGAGTAGCTAAACCTGAAGATTGTAAGTTATTTAGAAAAGAATGTAATCCTATGCACCCCATAGGAGCGTGTATGGTAAGTAAAGAAGGAACTTGTAACATAGCCCACCGTTACAGTATTTTATGAAATTAATCCATGCTTCTGTAAATATTTTACATAAATATATCTGATCTTTAAACTTTGATTGATTTAATGTTAAAAAATAATAATAATAAAAATAATATTAATAATAAAAATAATAATATTAATAATAATAAGTTCTATATACCACATTGATTCATATGTCTAAAATAAAAGCTATAGCTGTTGATATTGATGGTACAATAACAAATAAACATAGAAAAATTTGTATTAGTTCTATAGAAGCAATTAGAGCAGCTGAAGCAAACAATATTCCTACGAAAATAGTGACTGGAAATATCTTCTTTTATGCTTATGCTACTTCAATTCTTATTGGAACAAGTGGTGGTGTTGTAGCTGAAAATGGAGGAGTTATTTCAGAAGTTCATGAAGGTATACAAAAAATCAAAGTCTTGGGAGATATTAACAAAGCTAAAAATGCTTATAACCACCTGAAATATCAACTGATCAATAAGTATAATAATAGATATGATTTAAATAAGGTAGATGATTCTGATAGTAGATTATCAGAAATTGGAATTTACAGAACCATTGATGAAAAACTGATAAAAGAAGAATTAAAAGATTTTGATGTTGAGGTATACGATACCAAATTTGCTCTGCATATTACTGATAATAAGGTAAATAAAGGCACATCACTTGAAATAGTAGCTAATAAACAAGGACTTAAAATGGATGAAATAATGGCCATAGGTGACAGTGAAAATGATATAGAATTTTTAGCTAATGCAGGTTTAAAAGTAGCTGTAGCTAATGCCGATAACAGTTTAAAAGATATGGCAGACTATGTGACTATTAAAAAATATGGTGATGGTGTTCATGAAGCTATCGAAAAATTTATTTTATAATATTTTTATATTAGTATTTTTCTCTTCTTTGAAAAACTATCGAACCATTTAAACTTACAGTGAGGAATAATAGTGTTATTTGAAATAGCTGAAGATGTAAAAAAAGAAATATCCGCTTATTGCAATGAATTTGAGATATTTATTGAAAGAGAAAAATCATTAGGCATTGATTCTCAAAAAAATAGCTTAAACTTTGCTAAAGAGGAATTTAATATTGGGATAGGAATTAGAATTATAAATGATGATAAATTAGGATTTGCATACACATCTAACCCAGATAAAATTGATAAAATTGCTGAGATAGCGTTTTTAAATGGGAAAGCAAATGAAAAAGATGAGAACTTTTCATTTTCCCACAAAGCAAAACTACCTAAAGTAGCCAAAACATATGATAAGAGATTTAAAAGATTCAAACTTAGTGAAGCTACTGATTTTTTGGATTCAGCTTTAGCTACTGTCGAAGAAGAAGGATGTGAAGTTAGCTCTGGAAGTTTCCAAGCAAGCTCATTTGAAACATTAATTTTGAATTCTAATGAGGTATGTGTTTTTAACAAATCAACAGGGTTTTATGGGAGTATATCTGTTAATGCAGAAAAAAATGGTGAAAAATCAACTGCATACGATTCAATATCTTCTTGTTCATTTGATTTAGACCCAGTTAAACTGTCAAAACATGTTTGTAAAATAGCTAAAGACTCAATTAACGGAGTTAAAGTTGAAACCAATGATATGGATGTGGTTTTAGATTACCACAGTTGTACTGGACTTTTAAATACTTTTATAAATGCGTTTAATGCAGATAATGTCCAAAGAGGAAGGTCGATTCTCGCAGATAAGGTGGATAAAGCTATTGTTAGTGACTGCCTATCTATTTATGATGATGGTAGCTTAGATGGTAGATTGTTTTCCTCAACAACAGACAGTGAAGGAACTCCATCACAAAAAACCACATTGATTAAGGATGGAATATTGAAAGGATTTATATACGATAATTACACTGCTAAAAAATCAAGAATAGATAGTACAGGTAATGGAATGCGAGGAACTTATGCAAGCACTCCTTCAGTTGATTCATCAAATATAGTTCTTGATTTTAAGGATATGATTGATATTTCAGAAATCAATAATGGTTTTATAGCTACTGATGTTTTAGGAGCTCATACAGCTAATCCTATTTCGGGAGATTTTTCTGTTGAAGCAAACAATGCATTTTTAATAGAAAATGGAGAGATAACTAAACCAGTGAAAAAAGCCATGATTTCTGGAAATATTTTCAATGCCTTAGCTAATTGTTGTGGATTAAAGTCTGAAATAAAACAATATGGATCTTTTATTATTCCTAAAATAATGTGCAAAGACTTAAGAGTTGTTGGCTAATGATTTTTTGATTTATTTAATTTTACTTTAAAATAAGAATATTTAAGTTTTATTAAAGAACTTAGTATTATAAGTATAATCAGATATTTAGCTATTAAATGCATATTCATAGTATA
>WRNS01000171.1 GCA_009776495.1 Methanobrevibacter sp.
AAAAAAAAAAAAAAAAAAAAAAATGGGGTCACAGGGATTTGAACCCCGATCCTGGGATTTCTCATGTCTCAGTACTCCAATTGATCATCATACTGTCAGATTGCGCGTTTTTTCTTCAAAGACAACTGGAGTCCCAGATGATGCCAGGTTACACTATAACCCCAAATGAATGTTAATAAACATAATATTATAAATTTTATTCATCATAAAGAGAGTATATTAATCTGTTTGAAGCCAAGGGAGAGATTTGAACTCCCGTGTAATGGATCTGCAGTCCACCGCTTCGCCTCTAAGCTACCTTGGCATTATAAAAATAATATTGGTGAATTTAGTATTTAAACCTTTCTATGTGAAGAAAATTCAGGATAATTTATTTTTTTAAAACATTTAACATAATACTATACTAAAAATTAGAATTTTAAAAATTTTTTTAAAAAATTATTGAATTTCAATATAAAATATATAAAAATAAACTTGATAAAATTAATTATATTAAATTTATTTGATAAAATTTACTTAATTAAATTTATTTGATAAAAATAATTACACTAGCTAAAATTTAACTTGTTTATCTTTTTTTGTAATTTCATCAATATCTAATCCATTTTGTATAGCTAAATCCTTTTCTATTCTGTAATTATTACTCTTAGTTCTTTCAATTTTATCAGGATCTAAAAACAGCCATTTAGTATATTTGAACTTTATTCCCAAATAGGGTTTAGCTCCAAAAATGTTTGAAAACTCATGAAGAGCATCTATTTGAGAAGAATCAATGTATATCTTCTCTTTGGTTGTTGTTTTAACTTCAATAGCTAGATAAACCTCACTATTACCAGCTAAAACATCAGGAAGTGGTTTTCTCGTTGCACCACCAGAAGCTGGGGCCCTCATAGCTGCAAAACCCTTGTTCCACAGTTTATGAACTAAATCTCTCTCCTCATTAGAACCTTTTTTAACCATAATATCAGGATATCAAATTATATTAAAATAATTTTATAAATTAAGTTAAATTATTATTTATATTTATAATATTAGATTTTAATACTTGTGATAGCATATGAAAAGTAGTATTTAAAAGGTAATTAAAAAAATAAAAAAGTTAAACTGATTTTAAGTTTTATTTAAAGTTAATAAAGTTTGTTCATTAGTTGCTAAACTAATTAAACTTCAAGGGAGTTAGAGCTATTTTAAATTTTTTCCTCTAAAAAGTACTTTACATCGAAATCACCAGTAAAATGATTCATAAATGGTTGTATTCAGTTAAAAAAAAAAAAATCTTTTTTTATGTCTTTTTAAGACTGCACAACAAGGGAATATATATACTACTATTTGGTTAAGTCAAAAATTGTGAATAAAAAATTAATTAGCATCTATTATATTTTAAATAAATTTTTAAATAAGTTTTAAAAATTATTTTTTAAAAATTTAATTTCTTAGACAATGTTTAAACAAATACTTTATAATATGTGTTAAAAGTTTAAAATAAGGGTTATTTTTATAAATTTCTGAAAAAATATTTTAATATTTTAAGTACGGATACTAAAACAACTTAAAAATAGTTATAGATAAAAATGGGGCCGGGGCCGAGATTCGAACCCGAGTCGCAGGATCCACAGTCCCGTAGGATAACCGCCTACCCCACCCCGGCATTTGAAATATATTCTATGTAAATATGAGGAAATTTAAAGATTAATGCGGGAGCAGGGATTCGAACCCTGGTAGGCCTGTGCCAACAGGTCCTAAGCCTGTCCCCTTTGACCAGCTCGGGCACCCCCGCTTTTAAAATAAATAAAAACATTTGTGTTTTTAAACTTTAAAAAATCTTCGATTTTTCAATGTTAGAAAAACTCCTTTTTCTAAACTTAAAAAATCTTCGATTTTTCAAAATAAATAAAAGCTTGTCCCTAGAATCTTTAAATTTAATTGAATATGTAAAAATGCTCCGGCCGGGATTCGAACCCGAGTCTTCGGCTCGAAAGGCCGAAATGATTGGCCGGACTACACCACCGGAGCAAAACTGAAAAATTCAAAATTAATGAATCCAAAAAAAATGAAAATTAATTTATAATCCATTAACTAATTTCAAGATGATATTTAATACTTCAAAAAATATTATGAGCAAATAAATAGCTAGTATTTATGGGCCCAATGGGATTTGAACCCATGGCCGCCCGGTTATGAGCCGGGCGCTCTACCTGGCTAAGCTATGGGCCCAGAAACGCCGCCGACAGGGCTCGAACCTGTGACCAATCGGTTAACAGCCGAACGCTCTACCTACTGAGCTACGGCGGCAAATAATAACCATATGCAGTGTGTCAAACTTGATAAAGCTTTTGTTCAAAGCCTAAAATTTAACAGTATTAGTTAAGTTATTAATCATTATATATAAATCTTTTGTTTATGCAAAAAATAACTACTCTTAGATTCAATACTGAAGGTAATTAAAGAGTAAAATATGCAGAAATAGCAAAAACCATGATAATAGCTAAGGGAATAGCTTTGAAAAGACTTGATTTCGATTTAGTAGAGGTTAAAATATATATCAATCCAATAAATAAAGCCATGAATAATCCAAATGTAGGAAAGAATCTTTGAAGAATCGTTGCTAAAATGATTACAAGTAAAGCAGTAGCTACTACCACATCCCATTCAACAAAATTTTTATTATGTTTTTTAAGATTTTTCCCAGAGAAATCATAATAATAACCTCTTTGAAAAGTTGATGATGGATTTAATTCCTCTGTTAGAGTATTTCCATACTCATCTTTATTAAAAATCTCATCATCTCGATTTAAATTTTCAAAGCGTGATTTAATAGGTCCTCGATTAAAATTATTATGATTATTGCCTTTATTTTTTCTAAATCCTCGGTTTATCTCATTTTTATTGTTGTAATTAGGCATACTCTTATTCATATTTTTTGGATAAAGATTAGGAATTAAGCTTAAGGGTTTTCCGCATTTCCCACATATTAATGCCTCATCCTTATTTTTTTCTCCACAATATCTGCAGTATACCATTTTATCAACTTAAATGTGAATTGATCTAAAACCGAGACTTTCAAGCTTTATTAAATTTCACAAAGATTTATAAATATATAATAAATAAATATTGATTTTATAATATAAAAAATATACATATTAGTATTTATATGAATTTATTATTTTTTAAAAATCAAAGAGTTTTATATGTGGTCCATGAATTAAATAAAAAATCAAAAAATTTTATTAAACTATTTCCATGAATATTATTATAACCCCAATTATGACAATTATAAACCCAAACATGACAATTGAAAAAAAGATAATATGAATCTTATCGATAAAATAAAAAATTTTGAAACATTAGACTTGATTAATAAAGCCAATGAACTTAGTTTAAAAAATAATATGGTGACTATAAGTTTAGAAAGAGCTATATTCCTTTCATGGTGGTGTGATAAAGGAGATTGTAAATTTTGTTATATGAGTACTCAAAAAAACAAAATAAACGATCCAAAAAAAGCTAGAAGAAAAATAAATTCTATATTAGCAGAATCTGAATTATGTAACCGTTTAGGATGGAACATTGAATTTTTATCTGGAGGTTATAAGAGTTTCTCTACAGAAAAAATAAAAAAAATAGCTACAAACATATTTACTATTACTAATGAACCAGTATGGCTCAAT